>NZ_JBJMLX010000341.1:0-2360 GCF_045805085.1 Niastella sp. | reverse complement strand
TGCCAGTCAAAAAATATACTTATCTGAAAAGAGTCATCGCGGGAGGAGACACCTGCCCGAAAGATCTGGCCGAGAAATGGAGTGCGCATCATCCTTTTTATAATGAATACGGGCCTACGGAGACAACGGTCACTTCCATTATGCACTTGTATGATCCCAACAATGAGCAACAGTCATTTGTTCCTGTGGGCCGCCCGCTGCCCAACACTATTGTCTATATTTTAAAGAATGACCGGCTGGCGCCCGTTGGGGTGATCGGGGAAATCTGTATAGGCGGAGACTGTCTGGCGAGAGGCTATTTGAACAGACCCGGTTATACCGAGGCTGCCTTCGTTCCCAATCCATTCAAGGAGGGAGAAAGAATGTACAGGACCGGAGACCTGGGAAGATGGCTGGCGGATGGTACCATCGAATTTGCCGGCCGTATAGATAACCAGGTGAAGATAAGAGGGTATCGGATCGAGACAGGAGAGATTGAAAGCGCATTGCAAACGCATCCGGATATTGTGGCATCCGTGGTCGTTGCCAGAACGATCCATAAAGGTGAGCCCGAATTGGTCGCGTATATAGTTAGCCGTGGATCGTTGAATGTGGCCGACTTGCGTTCGCATCTGGGCAGAACATTGCCTGGGTATATGCTGCCGTCTCATTATGTACAGATAGAAGAAATACCGCTGACATCCAATGGCAAAACAGACCGTAAAAAACTACCTGATCCGGTTGGAGCCGGAATTGCTTCGGGTAATGTTTTAGTACATCCGCGTAACCCTACTGAATCTAAGCTGGTTGCCATCTGGCAGGAAATATTGGGGAGAGAAAACATAAGTGTGACGGATAATTTCTTTGAGCTGGGCGGACATAGTTTAAAAGCGATGAGGTTGGTTAACCAGATCCATAAGACATTTGATGTGAGGATAACCCTGAAAGAGCTGTTTGCGAAAAGTCTGTTGCAAGAACAGGCACAGCTTATCGATCAGGCTCAGAAAACAACATTTACAGGCATTGCGGCTGTAGCGGATTGGCCCGATCATGTCTTATCTTCCTCACAACGGAGATTATGGGTGATGAGCCAGTTTGAAGAAGCGAATATTGGTTACAATATGCCCTCCATATATCGTTTTGAAGGCCGGCTGAACAAGCCGGCGTTGGAGACGGCTTTTGGCAGGTTGATAGGCCGGCATGAGATCTTGCGGACTGTCTTCAGGGAAAACCAGCAGGGAGAGATCCGGCAGTTCATTCACGCACCTGAAATGACCGGTTTCCGTTTGTTGTTCGAAGAGCTGCATAAGGAAGAGGTAGCGGAAAGAGTGCAGGCTGCGGTCAATGAGCCATTTGATCTGGCAACGGGGCCTTTGATCAGGGCCAGTGTTTTCCAGGTTGCTGGCGATGAATGGGTGTTCTTTATTAACATGCATCATATTATTGGTGACGGCACGTCGACGGTTATCCTCATCAATGAATTGTTACAATTGTATAAGGCGCAAATCGCAGGTCAGCCAGATCCTTTCATTCCATTGCGCATCCAATACAAAGATTATGCAGCCTGGCAACAGGAACAATTGAACAGGCATCTGTTTGACAAACATAAAGCCTGGTGGCTGGATCAATTAGGCGGTGAGCTGCCTTTATTGGAGCTGCCGGTTGATAGACCCCGGCCTCCTGTAAAGAGCTATAGGGGAGGCCTTATCAGACGCATATTTTCCGCTAAACAATATGAAGGCCTCGGATCGCTGGGCAGGGAGCAGGGCAGTACTTTGTTTATGGGCCTGCTGGCCTTGGTGAATGCCTTGTTGTACCGGTATACCGGCCAGGAAGATATTATCATCGGAAGTCCGATCGCCGGCAGGGAACATGCGGATCTGGAAGATCAGATCGGATTCTATGTAAATACGCTGGCGCTAAGAACCCGGTTTTCCGGGGAGGATAGCTTTGAAGGCTTGCTGGAACACGTTCGCCAGGTTACGTTTGATGCCTATGAGCACCAGTCGTACCCGTTCGATGAACTGGTAGATGATCTCCATCTTCAGCGGGATATGAGCAGGGGCGCCTTGTTCGATGTGATGGTCGTTTTACAAAACTACGAATCCATTGGGAAGGAGGATGCTTTA
Organism: Niastella sp.; assembly: GCF_045805085.1. Taxonomy (NCBI): domain Bacteria; kingdom Pseudomonadati; phylum Bacteroidota; class Chitinophagia; order Chitinophagales; family Chitinophagaceae; genus Niastella; species Niastella sp. The sequence continues at coordinate 252 of NZ_JBJMLX010000341.1, read as the reverse complement.
GGGGAGCTGCGGGTGAGCGGGTACGAAGGCGGAGAACACCAGACCAGCAAATTTGATCTCCTTTTCACTTTTACACAAGAGGAGGGCGTACTCATCTTATTTCTTGAATACAATAGTGATATTTTTGACAGAACCACTGCAGACCGGATAGGCGATCATTTATTGCAGCTGCTGGATGCCGTTATAGAAACTCCAGCCGTTGCTATTCATCAACTGGATTATTTACGGCCGGCAGAAAAAGCGCAGCTGCAG
>NZ_JBJMLX010000340.1:0-5374 GCF_045805085.1 Niastella sp. | reverse complement strand
TTGCCGTCAAACGGTTATATCGAGTTTTGGGGTGAAAGAAATGATGGCAAGCCCGATAAGGCATTGTACAGGGACCCTGCCTATCAGCACACCACTTACTACAGTCTGCAATCAGACACTGCCACTTATTTTTTAAGTGTAAATACCAGTGGGGCGGGTTTCAGGTATACGGATATGAACAATAATGTGGCGGGCAATGCATTGCCAACCGAGCCCTATTTTATGTATACGAAGGGGGTGTATTATCCCGGCGCTTCTTCAAACAATACCCTGCCTATCAATTCCAAACCCAACCTTGGTCTTGCATCGAATGTAGGAACTGATGTATATTCTTCAAGTTATGACATAGGTGAATTTTTTGCCAGTGGTAATATCAATCCCGCTACAACACTCACTACAACTGCGTCTAATTTAAATGTGTACAGCGCAGGCCCGGCTTCCAGCATAAAGTTTGGTGCTGTTGGTAATGCTGCCAATAACCGTAATATAGTAATGCGGGTAAACGGGGTTACTTTAAAGGATACTGTGATGGCTTATTACAATGACCTTATCACTACAGCTCCCGTAGATAACAACAGTATCAGCAGCGGGTCGTTAACGGTAACGTTTAATAATACATCTGGCAATTCTTTAGACCGTATGCAGGTGTCTTTCTTTGAATTGACCTACCCGCGAACATTCGATTTTAACGGGGCCGCTAATTTCAAGTTTGAATTACCAGCCAGAGCTGGTGGTTATTTTCTGCAAATCAGCAATTTTAGCTTTGGTAGCGGGCAGCCTGTTTTGTATGATACAAAAAATGGGGAACGATATACCGCCAACATGAATGGTGGAATAGCAGAGTTTGCATTGCCTGGTTCAGCAGCCAACCGGCAATTGGTATTAGTTAGTGAAGATGGCTCCAATATCAATACGGTAACGACAATGACTTCCCGTAATTTCATTAATTACAATAATGCTGTTAATCAGGGCACATACATTATAATTTCCAACCCCATTTTATATGCCGGCACATCTGGTAACAACCCGGTGCAGGATTATAAAAACTACCGTGAGTCGGTAGCTGGTGGTGGTTTTAAAGTGTTGATTGTCGATATCAATGACCTGGTTGATCAGTTTGCTTTTGGTATTAACAAACATCCTTTGTCTGTACGCAATTTTATCAGGTTTGCCAGGGCAAAATTTGCGAAAAAGCCGGAATATATCTTCCTGATTGGAAAGGGCGTAACCTATTACGAATACCAGGCTGGTGACCGGAATCCCGGAAGCTATCCGCTGAATAATTTGCTGAACCTGGTGCCCACATTTGGTTATCCGGGGTCTGATAACCTGTTGAGCGCCGAAGACCTGACTATGCCAGTAGCCACTACCCCCATTGGCAGATTATCGGTGGTGTCAGGAAAAGAAATTGAGGACTACCTGGAGAAGGTAAAAGAATATGAACAGGTTCAAAAGAATGCTCCCAATACAGTTGCGGGAAGGGAATGGATGAAGAATGTTGTGCATATAACCGGGTCAACCGATGCCTTTCTTGGAACAGTGCTGTGTAATTACATGGATATCTATAGGCATATGATTGAAGATACCCTGTATGGGGGGCATGTGCAAATGTTTTGTAAAGGCTCAAACAATCCGGGGAATCAAATTTCCCCGGAAAAGTTAGCGCAATATTTTGCAGAGGGGCTCTCTATTGTCAATTATTTCGGACACTCTTCTGCCACCACGCTTGAGTTTAATATAGACGATCCATACAATTATAATAACCAGGGCAAGTATCCCGTGTTTTTTGTAAACGGTTGTAAGGCAGGAGATTTTTTTACTTATACCCCGGCACGGTTACAGGTGATTGAAACATTGTCTGAGAAATTTACTATGGCCAAACAGCGTGGAGGTATTGCCTTTGTGGCCAGTACCCATTTTGGCATAGTGAACTATTTGAATTTGTACTTGTCGTATTTGTATGAAAGTTTGGGCGCTGCTGATTATGAAAAATCCCTGGGTCTTACCCTGCGTGATGCATTTCAACAACTGATGAATGGTACGGGCTCGAATGATTTTTATGCCCGGATGCATGCTGAGCAGATGACATTGAACGGTGATCCGGCAATAGTAATAAATGCCCAGTTAAAACCGGATTATGTGATCGAAGATCAGACGATTACGATTACTCCGCCCTTTATTTCTGTGGCGGAAGGCCACTTTACTGTTAAAGTAAAGATGTTGAACCTTGGTAAGGCGCTTCCCGATTCGGTGGTGTTGGAAGTAAAGCAACAGTATCCCAATGGTTCCATGGCTACTTTATATCGTCAAAAAATACCAGGGATCAGGTATGCCGATTCCGTTACATTGGAAGTGCCCATTATCTCAACCCGTGATAAGGGCTTGAACAAGATCATTGCAACGATTGATGCTGATAGTAAGGTCAATGAGATCTCTGAGTCGAATAACACCATTACCAAACAGTTCTTCATTTTTGAAAATGAGGCCCGGCCGGTATATCCTTACATGTATGCAATTATCAACAATCCAACCCAAACGTTGTATGCTTCTACGGCCAATCCGTTAGACAGCCTGCGTAAATATGTGGTGGAAGTAGATACAACAGGATTGTTTAATTCTTCGCTTAAAGTCTCCAAAGCCATCAGCGCAACGGGTGGTGTATTTGAGATCAACCCCGGTATTACGTACCAGGATAGCACAGTTTATTACTGGCGGATAGCTGCAGAGCCTGATCCCGGTAGCCAATACCAATGGCTGGTTTCCTCATTCATGTATATGAATGGTACTAATACAGATGGATTTGCTCAGGCTCATCACTTTCAACACCTGAACTCTACAACTGAAAGGATGTCGCTTGATTCTGCTTCGAGGCAATGGAAGTTTGGCACCCGGTCGAACTATTTATTTGTCAATACCGGCGCCTGGGGAACGAGCACTACCCAGGAAGATGAAATGGATGTAACAGTGAATGGGATTCAAATAGCGCACAATTTCTGTGTATACAATTCAATAGTGTTCATTGTATTTGACCCGGTTACATTCCAACCCTGGAAAAATAATTATAATCCATCTACGGGAGCCGGTCAATATGGAAGCGATGGCAATTGCTATACCGGAAGGGATTATAACTTCGAGTATCCCTATACAGATACTGCATCACGGGCCAGGATGAGGAATTTTATGGAAAATGTTATTCCGGATGGTTATTACGTAGTGGCGCGTACAGGACTGCGCGATCCGGTAAAATATCCGTATTTACCACAGGCCTATGCTGCGGATTGGGCGAACGATACCACTTATTATGGTCAATATAATTCCATTTATCACAGCTTTTTGAAATTCGGGTTAACAGGTATAGATTCATTTAACTCGGCCTCGCCAAAGAATTTCATTTTTGTTTATAAAAAGAACGATAACGCAACTTACTCGCCTGTATTCAAGTTTACCCCAGGATTACTTAAAACTTCCCTGTCCGTAGATTGTGTAACCCCTGATACAATTGGGTATATAACTTCTCCCGTTTTTGGTCCGGCCAGAAAGTGGAAAGAAGTTATCTGGAAGGGTGTATCGCTGGAAAATCCATCTACTGATAATCCATCGGTACAGGTAGTGGGTATTAAAAATGATTTTACGGAAGAGGTATTATATACTTTAGATAAGGATACCCGTAATTTTGATATATCACCAATAGCTGATGCTCGGATTTATCCCAATATCAAACTGCGGATGCGGAATATAGATTCCCTTCATTTAACACCATTTCAGTTACAGTCATGGAAGATCACTTATGACCCCGTTCCCGAAGGAAGTATGGCGGCCAATCTGTTCCTTGTGAACATGAAGGATACGTTGGCGCTGGGAGAAACGGCGAAGTTTGGAATTGCGTTCAAAAATGTTAGTAAAACTCCATTTGACAGCATTAAAGTAAAAGCTGTTATTACCGACCGGGGCAATGTAGCGCATACCCTGTTTGTGCGTAAACAAAAACCAATAATTTCAGGGGACTCTATTATTGTGCAACTTGAATTCAAGGCAAAGGATTACCCGGGAAATAATTTGTTGTTTGTTGAGGCAAACACAGATAACGATCAGCGGGAACAGTATCTCTTTAATAACTTTGTATATAAGAACTTCTATGTTGTTCAGGATAATAAAAATCCGGTGCTCGATGTTACATTTGACGGCGTGCATATCTTAAACAAGGATATTGTTTCGGCCAAACCACACATTCAGATCAAATTAACGGATGAATCCAGTTATTTACTACTCAACGATACCACATTAAGTAGTGTGCAGGTAAGATATCCGGATGGTACGTTGCGTACTTATAATTTTGATGGCGATACGTTGCGTTTTATACCGGCTACCAGCGGATCGAACAATACGGCTACCATTGAATTTACGCCACAGTTTACCCGGCAAATTAACCCTGAAGGCGATTTGTATGAATTGGTTGTTAAAGGAAAAGACAGGAGCGGTAATAAAGCAGGAGACATCGCATATCGTGTTGGGTTTACGGTAATTTCCAAACCAATGATCTCGAATGTGCTGAATTATCCTAATCCGTTCAGCACTTCAACTGCATTTGTATTTACCATTACGGGTAGTGAAGTGCCTCAAAATGTAAGAGTACAGATATTGACCGTGACCGGCAAAATCGTACGCGAAATAACTATGAACGAATTGGGGCCCCTGCATATTGGTAGAAATATAACCGAATACAAGTGGAATGGAACCGATCAGTATGGCGATAAACTGGCCAATGGCGTGTACCTGTATCGGGTTATTACTTCCATGAATGGTAAAACAATGGAAAAGTATAAGTCAAAAGACGATAATACCGATAAGTACTTCAATAACGGCTATGGAAAAATGTATTTAATGCGGTAAACAGATAAGGTCTTATTAAAAAAAGAGGTTGTATCATTGAGATACAACCTCTTTTTTTATCTGGAGTGGGGTGCCAGTTTTTTTCTAAATGCTACAAAAAATATAAAGAGAAAGATGATAAAAAGATTGATGTAAAGGGCGATCAGGATGTGATTTGCTTTGAAGTCAAAATGTAATAAGTGTTTTCCGGCCGGAATGGCTACCCCCATAAAGCTGCTGTTAACCGGAACAATGGGCGTCTTTTGCCCATCAATGGTGATCTGCCAAAAAGGGTAGCGGTTTTGGTTCAACACCAAAAATGTATTGGCTTTTGCGCTGTATACGAAATGAAAAGAATTAGGGGTGAAATGGTTTAATGTTAGGTCAATACCGGTTTTCTCTTTATTGTTTATTTGATTTATATATACTGAATCAGTAACAAAGACTATTTTTTTTGTTGTTGGTGAAAGCATGGCTGCAGTATCGTTCAGTAGGCAGGCGGTAT
>NZ_JBJMLX010000339.1:0-24622 GCF_045805085.1 Niastella sp. | reverse complement strand
TTTTACACAAGAGGAGGGCGTACTCATCTTATTTATTGAGTACAATAGCGATCTTTTTGACAGGACAACCGCCGATCGGATCGGAGATCATCTGGTGCAATTGCTGGAATCCATTATAAAAGATCCATCCCTGCCCATCCGTCAACTGGATTATTTACAGCCGGCAGAAAAGGAGCAGCTGCTGCATGCATTCAACGATACTGCTTTAGACTGTTCTAACAACAGAACCGTCATAGATCTGCTGGAAGAGCAGGTGAGTAGAACGCCGTCTGCCACGGCTCTTGTCGTCGGGGAAAAGCGATTCAGCTACCGGGAGGTCAACGAGTGGTCGAACCGGCTGGCAGCAAAGATAGTGGAGCAGGGCAGCGTTCGTAGGGGCGACAGCGTCGGTGTATTGCTGGATCGCTCTGAATGGTCGGTGTTTGCTATGATCGGGATCATGAAACTGGGCTGCGTGTATGTGCCGATCGATGCATCGCTACCGGCCAGCCGTATCCGCTACATGCTGGAAGCAAGCCGGTCAAAATTGCTGATCACAGAAAGATCAGAAAATAACCATTACTCATTTGAATTACCTGTCATAACAGTCGACGAAGTAACAGCGCACATCAATTCGTCCAATCCGGCTCTGGGCATTACCGGCACAGAAACTTCTTATATCATTTATACCTCGGGTTCTACAGGCGATCCGAAAGGAGTGGAACAAACGCATCTTACCCTGTACAACCTGATCATCTGGAGTATTGAAGGGGCAGGTTTTGACACTGGAACCAGGCAGTTACAGTTCTCTTCCTTTAGCTTCGATATGTCTCTGTATGACATCTGTTATGTTTTTGCTACAGGAGGAGAGCTTCATGTGATCAGCGAAGAGCTCCGCAGGGATCCGTGGGCCCTGAAAGCGTATGTGATCGGAGCGGGTATAACGACTTTATCGATGCCCTATTCCGCACTGAAAGCCTTATTCAGTGCAATAGGATCGGAGGAGTGGACGGGGCACCAGTTACGGGAGATCATCTCGGCCGGAGAGCAATTATATGTGAGCGGCGGGCTGCAGGAATTACTGAAAAAAGATACTGAGCTGCGGCTCTATAATTTATACGGTCCATCGGAAACGCATGTAGTAACAGGGGTATCCTATAGTTATAGCAAAGGACCGATACCGGAAAAAGCAGGTATCGGCCAGCCTGTATACAATACGGTGATCTATATCCTGGATAAAGAAATGCAGCTGGTGCCGCCAGGCGTGGAAGGAGAGATCTATATCGGGGGATGGAACCTGGCAAAAGGTTATATCGGCCGGGCAGACCTGACGGCTGAAAAGTTTATTCCCGATCCATTCCGGAATGGCGAACTGGTGTATCGCAGCGGGGATATTGGGAAATGGCTGCCGGGAGGCGGGATCGAATATCTCCGGCGCAGGGACCACCAGTTGAAGATCAACGGATACCGGATAGAGTTAGGAGAGATCGAGCAGGCCTTGCGGCGCAATGACCAGGTAAGTGAAGCGATCGTTGTAGCGAGAACCAATGCGCAGGGAGATAGATCCCTTGTCGCTTACATCGTTGGTAAATCCAGGTTGAACAGCAACAAGACGAGAAACTATTTAAGGGACCTCCTGCCTGTTTACATGTTGCCTGACTATTATGTACAATTGGAAAAATTGCCATTGACGCCAAATGGGAAGGTAGACAAAAGGGCCCTGCCGGATCCCGAAGGGCTGGGTATGGCAACAGGCGTGGAATATATCGCTCCGGCGGGCGAGATCGAATTAAAACTGGAAGCGATCTGGAGTGAAGTGCTTGGCCTGGAAAAAGGAAAAATAAGCACAGGAGATAATTTCTTCACACTGGGTGGCAATAGTATCAGGGCCACCCGTTTAGTCAGCAAAATACGGAAAGAGTTTGACGTCATGGTCGCTCTAAAGGATGTATTCCTGGAACCATCGATAGCGGGTTTAGCCATCGTGATCAGGGCATTGCTATGGATAAAGAAAGGTGAAGCTGTGGAACAAAAAGACCCTGAAATAGAAAGACTGGTTTTTTAAAGTAATAACTTTTTAAAGGACGAGCAATAAGATGGATAGCATTAAAAGCATCATTCTGGAGTTACAGGAAGCCAATGCACGGATTATTGTCGATGGAGAGAACCTGAGGATCGAAGCGGGGAAAGGAGTGATCGATGACCGGGTAAAGCAATTGATAAAGGCTAACAAAAAAGGGCTGATAGAGTACGTGAATCAAATCCGGCAAAGTAGCTTTTCAGCTATCCCGGAAGCCGCTTCCGGGAATGATTTTCCCTTATCATCCTCGCAAACCAGAATGTGGATATTAAGCCGGTTCGAAGAGGGGAATATTGCTTACAATATCCCGGTTGTATATGTTTTTGAAGGCGGGCTGAACCGGGATGCCCTGGCTTATTCTATTGCCCGGCTGATAGAGCGTCATGAGATCCTGCGAACGGTATTCCGGGAAAACGAACAGGGACAGGTCCGGCAATACATCCAATCCCCGGAAGAAGCGGGTTTTGAATTGGTCCATCGCGATCTGCGTTCAGAAGCGGAGCGCGGAGCAAGGGTGCAGGAAGAGCTGGTGATAGCGCTGGTGCAGGAAGAGATCGGCAAACCTTTTGACCTGTCCGTGGGCCCGCTGATGCGGGCCGTCTTGTATCAGATGGCAGACAGTAAGTGGGTATTCGTCCTGAATTTACATCATATTATCACCGATGGCTGGTCAATGGGCATCCTGTTCAATGAATTATTGTCTTTTTATGCTGCTTTTACCAGGGGTACGGTTTATTTACCCGCTCCCTTATCCATTCAATACAAGGATTATGCGGTCTGGCAGCAGAACCAGTTAAGAGATGGCGCTTTCCGGGAACATCGGGCGTATTGGTTACAGCAGTTCGGTGGGCCATTGCCGGTACTGGAGCTGCGCGGCGATAAGGCCAGGCCAGCTGTAAAAACCTATCGGGGAGAAATGGTCAGCCTGCACCTTGATGCCCGGCTGACAAATGGGATAAGGACTCTTAGCCAGGAACAGGGGGCCACCTTGTTTATGGGTTTGCTTGCGGTAGTTAATACCTTGTTGCACCGGTCTACGGGTCAGAAAGATATCATCATTGGCAGCCCTGTTGCAGGCCGGGAGCATCCCGATCTGGAAGGACAGATCGGATTTTATATCAATACGCTGGCTATACGCACCCGCTTTAATGGGAACGATAGCTTTGAGAGGTTGCTGGATAATATCAAAAAGGTCACACTGGAAGCATACAGTCATCAGGCCTATCCGTTTGACGAACTGGTGGACAACCTGCATCTGCAACGGGATATGAGTCGCAGCGCTTTGTTTGATGTAATGGTCGTTTTGCAAAACGCGGAGGTTGGGCGGGCAAATGGCCAGCAACAGTTGGGAGAGCTGCAGGTTAGCGGATTTAAAGGAGGAGGATCACGGTATAGCAAGTTTGACCTGGTGTTCAACTTTATGGAAGCGGGAGAAGAATTGCAGGTCCTCATCGGCTATAACAGCGATATCTATGCTAAAAATACCATTGAAAGACTGGCCGCACATGTTGAGAAGTTGCTGGAGGCGGTCATTACGCATCCGTCTATGCCGGTTGGCCGCTTGCCCTTCCTTCGGGAAACTGAGCGGCAGCAGTTGCTGAATGCATTCAATAACACGGCGATCGCTTATCCGGCGAACCAGACATTGGTATCGTTATGGGAGGCGCAGGTGGTCAGCACTCCGGATAATATTGCGCTGATCTTTGAGGATACCGAAATAACATATAGGGCATTGAATGAGGTGGCCAATCAGTTGTCCCGTTATCTGAAAAAGAATTACGACATCGCAGCCGGGGATCTGGCAGGCATACAATTGGAACGCAGCCAATGGCTGATCATCGCCATATTAAGTGTGTTGAAAGCAGGCGGCGCCTATGTGCCCATCGACCCTTCCTATCCGCAGGACCGTATCAATTTTATGATAGCGGATAGCGGGTGTAAACTGGTTATCGACGAAAAGGAGATCGGGCAATTTCAGGAAGCTAAGGGCGACTATGATACGGATAACCTGCAACCGCCCGTCCGGCCCGATGACCTCGCTTATGTGATCTATACGTCCGGTTCTACCGGTAAACCCAAGGGGGTAATGATCATGCACCGGTCTGTGGTGAACCTGGTCAGTGCGCAAAAAGCGACATTCGGGATCGATCCTTCGGACAATGTGTTGCAATTCTCCACCATTTCCTTCGATGCATCGGTTGAGCAAATATTCTTGGCACTTACCAGCGGCGCGTGTTTGACAATGATCGACAGGGATACGATGATGGATGCAGATAAACTGGAAGAATTTGTCAGCAGCCGGAAGATTACTCATATACATACGGTTCCGGCGATATTAAAAATGCTTCGGATCCGGAAATATCCGCATGTACGAAGGGTCGTATCAGGCGGAGATACATGCCCGAAGGAATTAGCTGCCAGATGGAGCGAATACCACCCTTTCTATAATAAATATGGGCCTACTGAAACAACGGTCACCTCCATAGAATGCCTGTATTCCGATAACGCAGAGGATCAGACTGTGATCTCCATTGGACGCCCGCTGGCCAATACGCAGATCTATATTCTGTCGGGCGGTGAGCTATGCCCGGTAGGAGTAGCCGGTGAAATATATATCGGCGGGGCAGGACTGGCGCGAGGGTACCTGAATAACCCGGTGTTAACGGCAGAAAAGTTCGTAGCGAATCCATTCAGATCCGGAGAGCGGGTGTATAAAACCGGAGATTGGGGAAGGTGGCTACCGGACGGCCGGATCGGGTTTATCGGCCGCGCAGATGACCAGGTAAAGATCAGGGGTTACCGTATAGAATTGGGAGAAATAGAATCGGCTGTAAAGCATCATCCGGATATTGAATCAACGGTCGTTGTAGCCAAAACGCTTGCTGAAGGCGAAAAGGAATTGGTGGCATACCTCATTAGTAAGAAAATAGTATCAATAGCGGAGCTGCGTGTCTTTTTAAGCAAAATATTACCGGCGCATATGGTGCCGGGCTATTACGTGCAGCTGGAAGCATGGCCGCTGATGCCAAATGGGAAGGTGGATAAGAAGGCCTTGCCGCATCCCGAAGGACCGGGCATGGAGGCAGGCGTGGAATTTATCGCTCCTGGAAGTGTAACCGAAAAGAAACTGGCCCGTATATGGAGCGATATCCTGGGAATAGCCCCCGATAAGATCGGGCTCAGGGACAGTTTCTTCGAAATGGGTGGCCACAGTTTAAAGGCCACCCGTTTAGCCAGCCAGATACACAAGGCATTTGACGTAAAGATCTCTCTGAATGACCTGTTCGTGAAAAGCATATTGGAGGAGCAGGGGCAATTGATTGAACGGGCCCGGAGAACATCCTTTGTGGCCATACCGCCTGCGGCTACCGCAGTCGATTACCCGCTGTCTTCTTCACAAAGGAGATTATGGGTATTAAGTCAGTTTGAAGAAGGGAGTATTGCCTATAATATGCCGGGCATTTATACATTCGAAGGCAGCCTGAACAGGAAGGCGCTGGCTTTTGCTTTTACCACACTAATAGCGCGGCATGAGATATTAAGGACTGTTTTCCGGGAAAATGAACAAGGAGAAGTGAGACAGGTTATCCTTAAGCCGGAAGCCCTGGATTTCCAGCCTGGGTATACCGATCTGCGCGAAAAAGGGGAGGAGCGGCTGGAGGTACTGATACAGGAAGAATCTGCCAAACGGTTCGATCTGGAAAACGGTCCCCTGATCAGGGCAGCCGTTTTTCAAACAGGCACCGCAAAATGGATCTTTGTCTATAACATGCATCACATCATAAGTGATGGTTGGTCAATGAATATACTGATCGATGAATTGATAGTGCGCTATAACACCTATATGTCAGATACCCCGCACAGCGGGCGCCCGTTGCGCATCCAATACAAAGATTATGCGGTTTGGCAACAGAAGCAATTGAATAATGGGCAATTAAAAGATAGTAAGGCCTGGTGGATAAAGCAATTGGAGGGAGAGATTCCGGTACTGGAATTACAGGGAGATAAAGCCAGGCCTGCAGTGAAGACCTATAATGGAAGTGTTGTTTTCGGCTATTTCGATCCCGTGCTTACCCAGGGAATAGGATGGCTTTGTAAGGAACGCGGAGCTACTTTATTTATGGGGCTGCTGGCAGTAACCAACGCCTTGCTATACCGGTATACCGCACAGGAAGACATTATTATCGGAAGTCCTGTTGCAGGTAGGGAGCATGCGGACCTTGACGGCCAGATCGGCTTCTATATCAATACGCTTGCACTCAGAACCCGGTTTTCCGGAAACGATAGTTTTGAGCGCTTGCTGGAGCATGTTCGCCAGCACACGTTCAGTGCCTGGGAGCACCAGGCATATCCGTTTGACGAATTGGTGGAAGACCTGCACCTACAACGGGATATGAGCAGGAGCGCCTTGTTCGACGTGATGCTGGTGCTGCAAAATACCGCCATTAACCATTCCCGGCAAAATGAAGGCTTCAGGGGTTTGAAAATAACCCCATACAACGGAGCGGAAAGTACGATCAGCAAGTTTGACCTGTTGTTCAATTTCAGGGAGGCAGGAGACAGGCTCGAATTAGCCATCGAATACAATACCGATATCTTTAATAAGCAATCCATTCAACGATTGTTCAGTCATTTTGAACAATTGCTACGCGTGATCATTCAACAGCCTTCCACGCCGCTTTATGCGCTGGACTACCTGACGGAAAAGGAAAAGCAACAAGTGATTACAGGTTTAAATAATACAGGCACTGGTTATCCGCAGGATGAAACGGTCGTATCCCTTTTTGAAGAACAGGTGGAAAGAACGCCGGAGCATATTGCTCTGGTTTTTGAAGACCAGGTAATGACCTACCGGGAGTTGAACGAACGCGCCAATCAATTGGCACATTATCTGAGGAAGAAGCATCTGATTACACCCGACGATCTGATCGGTATCCGCTTACCCCGGAATGAATGGTTGGTAATCGCACTGCTGGGTACGTTGAAAGCAGGCGGCGCCTATGTGCCCATGGACCCCGATTATCCGAAAGACCGGATCGATTTTATGGTGGCTGATAGCAGGTGCAGGGTGGTGATCGATGAGGATGAACTTGACCGGTTTACAATACAGGCACAGGAATATGACCGGCAAATTCCCGTGCCCGTCAATAAACCATCCGATCTCGCCTATGTGATTTATACTTCAGGCACCACCGGTAAACCCAAGGGGGCGTTAATTGAACATAGGAATATTGTCCGCTTATTAAAGCCTGATGACAAATTATTTGATTTTAATGCGTCTGATGTCTGGACCCTGTTTCATTCCTATTGCTTCGATTTTTCAGTGTGGGAAATGTATGGCGCCCTGTTATTCGGCGGTAAATTGGTCATTGTTTCTGCGAACACAGCCAGAGAACCTGCCGCTTTCCTGGATCTGCTGATCAGACAGAAAGTGACCGTCCTCAATCAAACACCCGCCGCCTTTTATAATCTTATACAAAAGGAGGAGGAGGGGGAGAGCAGGAATATAGCGCTGCGGTACGTGATATTTGGTGGGGAAGCCTTACAGCCGGATAAATTAAGTAACTGGCATGGCAGGTATCCCTGGGTCCGCCTGATCAATATGTATGGCATCACAGAAACGACGGTGCATGTGACTTATAAAGAGATCACAGCAACAGCCATAAAGAGCGGCATCAGCAATATCGGCAAACCAATACCCACCCTCAGTTGCTATGTACTGGATAAACACAGGAACCTGGTGCCTCCTGGCGTTGCCGGAGAACTTTATGTAGGAGGAGAAGGGGTGGCCAGAGGCTATTTGAACAGGGAAGAACTCACAAGCCAGCGATTCCTGAAAAGTCCCTTCCGGAAAAACGAAATGTTATACCGTTCAGGCGACCTGGTAAAGATCCGCGGCTACCGGATAGAATTGGCAGAAATTGAGCGTACCCTGCGGGATCATCCGGATATTTCATCGGCGCTGGTACTCGCCATCACCAATAGGGCAGGGGAGAAGGAGCTCGTTGCTTATGTTGTAGGTAAGCAGGAATTACATACCGCCGGTGTACGATCTCACCTGAGCGGTCGTCTTCCTGCCTATATGCTGCCAAATTATTATATCCGGCTGGATAGGCTTCCCCTGACCGTAAATGGAAAAATAGATAAGAAGGCGCTTCCAAAACCGGATGAACAGGGGATGGAGAACGGGAAGGAATACATCGCTCCCGCAAATGAACTGGAACTGCAAATTACTGCTATCTGGCAGGCCGTCCTGGGAAAAGAAAGGATTGGTATGCGGGATGGCTTTTTTGAATCGGGTGGCGATTCCATCAAGGTGTTGCGGATGATCTCGGCTGTTAGAAAACAACTGGGGTTGCAAATGGCGGTTGCGGATATTTATGCCAACAACACGATCGAAGCCATCCTGGCTCATCTGGCGCGCAATAGCACTGCCATCGATGTACGCAATGCCCATACAGCCGACCATGAAAAGAAAATAAGGACAGCAATCGGGGAACTCAAAGAACGAATATTGTCTTCGGACAAACTACCTAACAAGGACAATATAGCCGATATATATCCCATGAGCGATATTGAGAAAGGCATGGTATACGAGTCTTCTCTGAATTCGGAACTGGGTGTATATCATGACCAGGTCATCCACCAAAAAAGGTTCCCGCAATTCGATTTTGATAGATTCAGGTATGCGTTGGAACTGTTGACAGACAAACATCCCATGCTGAGAACAGCATTTAATGTGAGTGACTACGAAACAGAAGTGCAGATCGTTTATAAGAAAGTAACTATTCCACTGACTTATGAAGATCTTTCGGCTATAGGAAAAACTGATCAGGAACTATGGATCCAGAATTATCTGCAGCAAGAACGGAAGCATCCCTTTGTGGTTACGGAGGCGCCGCTCTGGCGGATGCGTGTATTCAGATTGGACGCAAATTCGTTTGCATTCGTGTTTCAATGCCACCATGCCATTATAGACGGTTGGAGTGACGCGTTACTGACTACGGAACTAAATAATTTGTATATAGAGCTGGGAGCCGATCCAACGCATAGACCTTTACCGTTGAGATCGGATTATAAGGATTTCATCGTCCGGCATTTGATGGACAAGCAGGATAAAGGGCTCAAAGAATTCTGGCGAAAAGAACTGGACGGGCATTTCAGGCTTGATCTTTTTGAACAGGACGAGCAACTTGATTTTTATACGTATCAATTTTCGAACGCAGAAATAGCTTCCCTGAAGGAAGAGGCAGTCAGGTTAAAAACATCGCCCAAAGTCATCTTATTTTGTGGATACCTGCATCTGTTGAGGGAATTGAGTTATGAGAAGGAGATACTGGCAGGGTTGGTAACCAATACCAGGCCTGATTGCGAAGACGGCGACAAGGTACTTGGCTGCTTTTTAAATACCATACCATTCCGCATTACGATAGCCGATCATACTGTATTTCCAGACCTGGTAAAGATGGTGCACGATAAAGTGATCCGCTTAAAGGATGCGGAGCGGCTAAGCCTGACAACGATTGCTCAGATCCATCAGGAGAATGCGCGATTGAACAATCCATTTTTCGATGTGCTGTTCAATTTTGTCGACTTCCATGCATATGATGAAAGGATAGTGGAAGAGGAAGACGCGATCAGTGAGGTGGCTGGGGAATCTGTTCATGCGATGGGTCATGTGCGCACCAATACATTTTTTGATTTTGCCATCAGCGCTACTGGCGGCCATTATTATCTGAATCTGCAGATTGGCAGGAAATTACGGTCCGGACTGTCCGCAAAGTCGGTGGGATTGTTGTATCAGCGCATCCTCACCAGTGCCCTGCAGGATCCTCACAGAGTAATGCCCGCATTGAGTTTATATAACGAAAACAATAAGCAGCTTTTGTTAAATGGTAACAGCCCGGTTGCGGACTATCCCCGGGACGGAACGCTGGTCAGTCTGTTTGAGGAACAGGTGACGAGAACGCCCGATCGGGTTGCCCTGGCATACAGGGATAAGACGATCAGCTACCGGGAGCTCAATGAACAGTCGAACCAACTGGCTCATTATCTCAGGAAGAATTTTGCTGTACAGCCCGATGATCTGATCGGAGTAAAACTGGAAAGATCGGAAAGATTGATCATAACGATCCTTGGCATACTGAAAAGCGGTGGCGCTTATCTGCCTGTTGATCCTGGCAACCCACCGGAACGTATCGATTACATGATCAGCGATAGCCAGTGCCGGTTGTTTATTGACGAAAACTGGCTGAATGACTATGATCAGCTGCTGACAGCAGAAGGATTGAATGACCCCATTCAGGTCAACCAGCCTAACAACCTGGCGTATGTCATTTATACCTCCGGTTCTACCGGAAAACCTAAAGGCGTGCTGGTAGAACACCGCTCGGTCGTGAACCTGATTGTAGCGCAAAGGGCTGCATTCGGCATTAGCGGGGAAGACAATGTGCTTCAGGCCTCCGATATTTCTTTCGATGCTTCGGTGGAGCAGGTCTTTATCGCACTTACCAGCGGAGCGCGGTTAACCATGATCGATAAGGCGGTGTTGCTGGAGGCAGAAAAGCTGGAAGCATTTATCGATGACTATAGGATCACCCATGTTCACCTGGTACCGGGGATCCTGGCCATGCTGCCAGTCAAAAAATATACTTATCTGAAAAGAGTCATCGCGGGAGGAGACACCTGCCCGAAAGATCTGGCCGAGAAATGGAGTGTGCATCATCAGTTTTATAATGAATATGGACCTACGGAGACTACGGTCACTTCCATCATGCACCAGTATGATCCTGCAAAGCAGCAACAGTCATTTGTTCCTGTTGGCCGCCCGTTACCCAACACCACCGTTTATATTTTAAAGAATGACCGGCTGGCGCCCGCCGGGGTGATCGGGGAGATCTGTATCGGGGGCGACTGTCTGGCAAGAGGCTATTTGAATAGACCCGGTTATACCGAGGCTGCCTTCGTTCTCAATCCATTCAAGGAGGGAGAAAGAATGTACAGGACCGGAGACCTTGGAAGATGGCTGGCTGATGGGACAATAGAATTTACCGGCAGGAAGGATAATCAGGTTAAGATAAGAGGGTACAGAATAGAACCGGAAGAGATTGAAGAGGTGTTGAGGCAATATCCGTCAGTTGTCTCCGGCATTGTCACCGTAAAAAATAATGCGCAGGGCGGAAAAGAATTGGTGGCCTATATCACAGGCAGTTCAGTTTTTTCCGCGTCGGAGATAAAAACTTATTTAGGCAGGTTACTGCCGGCTTATATGATACCCGCACATATTGTGCAGCTGGATGTTTTGCCGCTGACACCCACCGGAAAAATAAACCGGAAAGCCTTGCCCGACCCGGACAGGTCAGGCGTTTCAGAGGGCGTGGAATATATTGCTCCCCGTAATGCCATAGAAAAAAAAGTAACCACCATCTGGCAGGAGTTACTGGGCAGGGAGAAAGTGGGTATCAGCGATCATTTTTTTGATTTGGGCGGGCACAGTATCCTGGCAATGAAACTTCAGTTGATCATGCGTAAAGAGTCCGGCATCCATATAAAGATCCAGGATCTTTATAATCATCCAACGATCGAAGGCCTCCTGTCGGCGGTGGCAACCCGTACACATGCCGGCTCCCGCATTATTCAATTAAGCAGCCGGGTTGCTGAAGAAAAGAAAAACTGCTATTTCATTCCACCTGTCCTCGGCAATGCTATTCTGTTCAAACCGCTGGCAGCGGCTTTGCAGGATAGCTGCAATTGTTATGGCATTCAATACCGCGGCCTGGAACGGGAGCTGGCCGAAGAACCCCTTTACGGGTCTATCCTGGAGGCGGCAATGGATATGAGCCGGCAGGTACTGGCTCACCATAGTAATGGAGAAATGGTAATCATAGGGTATTCCATGGGAGCAGCCATCGCATTTGAAATGGCAAAGATCCTGGAACCAACCCTCAACAACCTGCAATTGATCCTGGTTGACAGGGGAGTGGTTCCTGTGACCCATCCGGATAATATGTCAGTGAGCAAGGAAGCCGATTGGCTGATGAGCAAATACAAAGCACTGATTGGTGTGGAAATTGGGGATGAAGCAGCACTGCGGAAATTTCTTGTTAATAATATTGAACTATTGAACAGGTATGAGCCAACCGGGAAAATCAATAATAAGATATATACATTTATATCCGCTGGGAATAAGTCGGTTACAGCCATGGATGCCTGGAATGCGTTTACAAACGGAGGGATCATACCCCAATTCATTCAGGGAGACCATTGGGAGGCGCTGACCAATATAAACTTCCGGTTTTTCGAAAACGCGATCAATACAGAGCGCCCAAACAAATAGCATCCGAACCGGGCAGATGGCATTTGTCATTTCGTAACACCCGCAATAAATGTTGGTATCATTGCTAAATATTACTGGGTTTGATTTAATTAATTTACACTGATAACGTTTCGTTACACCGGATTCTTAGTTGATGAAGGTTGCCGAAATAAAGGGGATATTAATATTTTCATTAACATCGTTGTAAACAAATCTGGGAGTAAGTACCTGTTACTTGCTTTAGCGATAGCTATATTCCGGATTTCTTAAACCTTATCGTGTGAATAAATTCAACTCCGGATGGTACCTGATTTATACGAAACCGCGTCATGAGAAAAAGGTACAAACCCAGCTTGCTGAAAAGAGCATTAATACATTTTTGCCCACAAGAAAAGTGCTCAGGAACTGGCACGATCGAAAAAAATATATTGACGAACCTCTTTTTCCGTCTTATGTTTTCATTTATTTGAACGACTTGCAAAATTATTATGAAGGAACAAATGCCGAGGGTAGTTTATGTTATGTTAAAACAGGTAGAGAAATTGCACGAGTAAACGAAACCGTAGTCAATAATATAAAACTGGCGGCTACCCATTATAAGAGTATAGAAGTTTCTGATCAGAATTTTCAACCCGGCCAGCAGTTGGTTATTAATAAAGGAATTCTGACCGGGCTTTCCTGTGAAGTAGTTCGGGTTGACAGTAGAAAAAAGCTACTCGTGCGGGTTGCACTTTTACAGAGAAATTTATTACTCTCTTTGTCAGAAGAATATTTAATGTATGAATGAATAGGTATTCGTTTACATTGACAGTTGAATAAATTGGGTATCACAAATCCTGTCCGTTGCAATATGGGCTATATAGCCTTCTGCGATTGCCAATTCATTAATAAACCAGTTGCATGAATTTATTGATACATGGTGGCTAATCACTTCGAAGCAAGACAATGGAATCTGGAGGCCTCTTCCATCAGCTTTAATGACAGCCTCTTTTCTCGTCCATAATTTATAAAATACTAACAAGGGATCATCAGCATTTTTAAGATATATCCATTCACTTGCAGAAAAGCAGTTTGAGAAAGTATCAACATCGATAGATTTCACTTCTTCCAGATCAATGCCCAATTTACACGATTGGCTTAAAGCACAAACCACATACTTTCCTGAGTGGGAGATATTAAAACTAAGGTTATTATTAAAATAGGGTTTATTGAATTCATTGAAGCGTATATCATGCAGCCCAATATTGAAATAGCCCAGCTTTCGTAAACCTTTCAGAAGAAGGACCTTTCCAAGTAGAAAATGACAGGCATCTTCTTCAAAGGAATAGCGTCCTGCTTTTGCTATATACCATTTAGGGAAATATTCTTCATAATCTCTGATTATTTCTGAAAGACTATGTGCTCCACTGTATGCGCTAAATATGTACACCATTCTTTTGACAAAGCGTAAATAATTTTGATATAAGCATGTTAACCTGATGTTACTGCGCTTCTATATTTCGCTACTTAGAAAAGCGATATTAAATTTTAAACTGCTTGCCATTTTCTGAAAAGTTTGAATTATTTAGCCACGGGCGGCTGATGCGAATGATTTGTTCGTTAATGGCATATTTTAATAATCCAATAGTTGATTTAACATTCAGTTTATCTTTCATGTCCTGTCTTATTTTTTCAACAGAACGGATACTCAGAAATAAATGATTGGCAATTTCTTTGTTGCTTTTTTCTTCCCATAATAATTGAAGCACCTCTTTTTCTCTGTCGCTTAATTCAACGTGTGGTTGAGCATTTTGATTACGTATCCTAATTTGTTTGCCCCAATACATAATTTCAGTAAGCAATTTGCTTCGGTATATTCTATGTTCAGCAACTGAATTGATGGCATTAATTACCTCCTCGGGTTCATCTGACTTTGAAATAATGCCATAAACGCTTGAATCCAGCAATTGGCTTAGCAAATTCATATCGGTACACATGGTGAGCACCACAATCTTAATATCAGGGTATTCGCTTTTGATCATTTTTATCGCATCAAAACCATTGATATTCGGCAAAAAAAGATCCATCAGCAGTATATGGATATAAAAGTCTTTTAATTTTATTAACAGATCGGGAATGTCGGGAGACTGTATAAATACATTAATGTTTCTTTGTTCAGCGAGATAGTTTTTCAACGTTTTCCTAAATAATGTGTGATCATCTACAATGGCCAGATTGATAAGATTGGGCTGCATAAAGATAGATTAAGGTTTATAAAATGTGTTACAGTTTCGTCAGATTATTTCAAAGTGGTATATGATAAATCGTTACGAATAAATTCTTTTAAATATGGATCTATTAATTGCTGGTCCGTTTTTTAAATAAGAACGTCAAGGCGAATGTGTCCAATAAAGGATACTGCCTTGTATGGAAGCCTTTCTAAAGCACGGGAAAGTTTTTAACAGGTGAATTTATGTATAGGAAGCTTGAAAGCTCATCAGCCGGTTTACTGATTAACTGTCATGGTGGCCAAGAAATAAAAATACTTAAAAGATAGTTAGGAATATAAAAGGATAAGATATTTTTAATAGGTGTGATGTTTTCGCCTATAAGCGTGTTAATTTGGCCATAAGTGTGCAGGTTATATTTGGATTATAATTAATTAGTGGAGCATTTTTTCAATTTTTTTAGAAGATCGGGCGCTGATTAGGACGTTAAAAATTACCTGGTGAATGGTACTTGAGGCCTTTTTGGCATCCAGTTGTATTTTCCTACTCATATATCGTTCATTCTTAACGGTTATCACTTTCTGTATTTGGAAGTTAAACACCTATTGCTTTACCACTTTGAAAAAATACTTCTTTGTCGTAATAATCTCTACGTAATACAAACCTGACAGTAGCCCTGAAAAGTCAAGGTCCAGGGATTGGCTACCAGTAGTCAATTGCTTTTGCAATACTTTAATTACTTTTCCATCTGTACTCAATATCCTGATTTTTATTTTATTTTCTACAGGCATATACAGTGTTACATGCAAAAACTGGTTAACCGGGTTAGGCCTTGCCTGTACTCTTTCTGTTTCCGGTTCTGTTATGGCTGGTACTAACAAAATCTGCTCACTGTAACTTTTAGAGCCATTTGTACTTGTTGCTCTTACCCGGTAATAATAATTTGGCAAAGGCGGTGGGTTATGCAGGTATTCGTATTGTTGTTTATCTTGCTCATATTGAATTTTTACCAGGTTTGAAAAATAGACCCCATCCTTACTAAATTCAACTTCGAAGTATGACAATTCATTAGTTGGTGCAACTTGCCAGGCTAATTGATTTCCCAAATTTGAAGTAATGCCTGAAAAAGAAAGGAATTTGATTATACCATAACTATTTTTTAATAAAACACCCAATGTATCTCCAAGCCTGGATGGATATCGTGTAATATCATCAAAGGTTGATGAACTTCCACACTTGTTATACAGTACATCATCTTTTGAAAGAAAATAATCAGTTGTACCGTAAGTTCCATGCATCCTGCTTCCCAACACGGGAAAAGATTCGCCCAAAGAACCTGATTCATATCCTGCCGCTTTAATCTGGTCTAGATTCGTATAATTGTTGTTATAAGGCGCCAAATACACAATTTTTAAAGGAACCCCATTTTCTTGATACAGGGCATAATGATTATCGTTCGACTGTATGGCAGTTTTTGAAAAAGGATCTAAGGTTGAAAGACCAACAATTGCTCCCGTATTCACATTGGCTACCAGGTTCCTTTCCATAATTAAATTACCTCCGCCCGAATTAAAATAAATCACAATTAAATTGTTCTCGCAATCACAAATAACTGTATTATCTGTAAAGCGGGTCAATTTTGGAGCACCTACTGGCAGTTTTGCCACCATATTGCTATTACCGGGCAAATAAACTTTGTTATTTACAAATACAATGCTATCCACCACATTATCGCTTGAAATGCCTGCCGCACCGGAAGCTGCAATAATATTACTATTTTTTAGCACAATGCTTCCGCCTAGTTTGGAAGAAGCAACTCCATTATTTATAAAAAATGCGCTATCTATAGATATGTCTTTAAGCTCACCTGATATACCGATGGAAGTGTTGGCATAAACACCCCCATTTATCCTGAGTGACCGGTAAGATACACCGGTTGTATGTGCATATAAACCAATAGCGCCGTATTGAAATGTATCGGTAGTATTTCTGCCTGCAATAGCAATACAATCTTTATAAAGCACATCCATCGTGTCGGCAAATGGGCTGTCGGTAAATGATATAAATAACGTATTACCGCCAAATACCAAAGGATCATCCGATTTCCATGCCATACATTTTTCTGCTGTACCTGAACCTAAGAAAAAATTATGTTTAACTCCATCTTCTGCCAGCACCCCATAAACATAAGAGCCATTTCCAGCCTCGAATGAACCATTATTACTTGCATTGCGCCTGGTGTGCATATTGTATACATGGCTGTTGTCGCCAACTTGTATTCCCATAGACCGCCTGGTAATTTCATATAAGTGTTTGTTTGAAGGGATTGCATCTGAATTACGGGCGTGTACGGTTAGGATATCTGTTCCTGCTGATTGAGTAACCACCGGGGCATAATAGCTTCCGGCAGTATTCTCGCATTCCTGTAAAGAGGCGGTTCTCTTCAATCGCCATCCATCTTCCCACACACTGTACTGACTCACATCTGTAAAATCGCGGAAGTTATTTTTCCAGGATATTTCATATAAATTTTGGTAGCCGGCTTTTTTTGTGAAGAGATTATTTTGGGCAGAATCTGCTGCATCAAACACAGGCCGTGGTCCGGTGCCATAATCCATGAGTGTAATATTGTTTAAATGCAGATCCTTTATGTTTAGAAATTCCCGAAACCGGCTTCCTCTTGCAACAAAAATGTTATCTCCACTTTGTATGCTTAAAGAAAGTAAGCGCGCCACGGTTTTAACCGGAGTTTGCTTTGTACGTCCATCATTAACATCATTACCATTAACTCCATCAAGGAAAAAGGATTGGTTAATATATAAATTATCAATGGGTAAAAAATGTATTCTATCAAGTGCGCAATCGCTTAAATGACCCGAGTCAGCATACAGGTTAAAACAACAGAAAAAGAATAAGAGCATTCCAGGCCATCTATAAACATTCATAAGATAAATTTTTTGGCAGTATAGAATAAGGAAAACCCAACTGTGCTATGCAGCTACATACAGCCTAATTGCAGGCAATTAGCCTACAGAATAATACATATTTGGCGAGTGCAAGGAACCTGTTACTGCAGTTGCCGGATAATTTGATCAATAAAAGGAGGGATTGTTATTCTAAGCACTCATTCACTTTCGCCAGTTTACTCCTTTTCAAGTATACGATCAGGGTTGACAACTTATTTAAGCATTAATTATTCCATATAGTAAATATTGCATATCTGGAAAATATTATGCATAATGTAATACACCTTATGCCTCTGATCTTATCTGAAAATACTCGTATGTGGATCGTTCTCATCAATTGTTAAATCGGAACGATAAAACGGGGAAGGGAATTAAGATAGCATAACCGGCGAAGCCATACTGCTTTTTACTAATTTTCATTAAAAGCGCCTTAACTTCACAAAATTGACATGAATATGAAAGTCTCCTTTACGCAAATCGACACCGCCTGTATCATTATCAACATCAACGGATTTGTCATTGTCACCGATCCCACTTTCGATAAGGAAGGCACTGTATATGAAGGCGCCCGCACCTTGTATAAAACAGGTTCGCCAAAACTGCAACCGCAGGATATTGGCCCGGTAGACCTGGTGTTGCTCAGCCATGACCAGCATAAAGACAACCTGGATAACGCCGGCCGTGAATTTATTAAAACAGTAAAGCAGGTTATTTCTACTCCTGACGCTGTTGAACGCCTGGCGCAGGACAACATAACCGGACTTAATGAATGGGAAAGCATAAACATCGTAACCGATAAAGTACCTGGCTTTCGCATTACCGCAACACCCTGCCAGCATGCGCCTACGCATGAGCAAACAAAGATCTCCGGACACGTTATTGGGTTTATGATCGAGTGGGAGGGCCAGCAAAAAGGAGCATTGTATATATCCGGTGATACAGTATACTTTGATGGCATTGAAGAGATCGCAAAACGGTTTAAAGTGCATACCGCAGTACTGCATGTGGGTAAGGCTGGTTTCCCGCAAATTAATTATATGCCCCTGACCTTTACTACCGAAATGGCTATTCAGACTGTGCGGTTAATGAACGTGGAGAAATTTATTCCCACGCACTTTCAGGGTTGGAAGCATTTTAACGAACAACCTGAATACTTATATGACCAGGTAACCCATTCAGACATAAAAGAAAAACTGGTGTGGTTGCAACCGGGCTCGCCAACTGCCATTGAAATCTAACCAAGTTCACCATTCATCCTCTTCCTCATCCATTCCGTAATTATAAGGATTACCATATTCATCATCATACTCTTTATCTAAGTGATACGGGTAATATTTCATCCAATCTTCACCATACTTCCGTTGTATATGCTTAACCTCAATTTCCAATGCCCTGGCCCGCTCTTCTTCCGGACTTAATTCTTCATCAATGCAATCAGAAAACAGATCAGCATAAAACGCACACTGGCAATATTCCCCCAATGTACATCTCCCATGTTCTGTATTGGGTTTGCACAGGGCAAAAAATCCCATATGCCAGGTTTTAACCTTTATATCCTGATTGAAATTATCCCGAATAGTGGCGTATTGAATTCGTTCAGGTACTTCAATTTGAAGTACAAAGGAACAATTATATGCATCCAGTAATCGGTTCATGGCTTTGAGAAGTAAATGCACCTGTTCGTTGGTAAGCATATTTTCAGGGGGAAGCATTTCCTGGTAAATACCAGTCCATTCCTGAAGATTACGAATCGGAGCAGTTCGTTCTTCTTCCTCTTCTGATATCCAATCAAACAAATCATATCCTTCAGAAGGGGCTTTCTGTACCTGGTCAATAGAAATGGTTATATCATCAAATAGTTGTTCAACATAGCGTTGCATACCTTATTGGTTTAACGGTTTCTATAAAAAAGGTCGCATTAATTTTTAAATACATCAAGTAATTGTCGGCTATGTTATGGGATAAGTAAAATAACCTAACATAATGCAAACTCATAGGATTGTACACTTGCGTACTGTATACGCAATAGTAAAAGTAAAACCTCATTAAAGTCATTTAATAACGAAATGCGGCGGTAACATCACCAGTAAATGATACTGCTTACTGGTCTGCGAGCCTGATGGCGCTACTTATGAAAAATGGTACACTAATAGCTGTAAAAGGTTTTAATTAGATGCTGTCTCAACTATTGAAACAGCATTTTTTTACCCTTTGCAGGTGCCCTGAAACCTAATACAGATTGATATAAAAATGTATTGTAAACATTAATTTTTTTAGGCCTGGAAGTGTAAGCGATAACCCTTATTACGGGTTATAATAAATCGACTACATTGTTACCATTTTAACTTCTGAAGCTCCCGATTAAAATAAAAAGGTTGTTGCTTTGCATTATCGTACTCAATGATCGCTATTTGATGTATGGCTAATTCTATAAAAACTTTTGAATTAAAAAATTTCAGGCATCATGTTTGCGCTTGAATCGCTCAAATACTCTTTTTGAAAACGTAAATATCCTTATGATGAACACGATCAGGAAAATCCTCACAGATGTAACAAACATCTTCTCATCTGTACCAGAAACAGGAAAACTAATAATCCGTGCTATCGCTGCAAAAGGCGCGCTGAATTTCAGCTACGCGCAATCAGGAAAAATCTCAACCATACAGTTTGGAAGAAGAGCAGCAATTGCCAGACGAGGCGATATGGTTTCAGTAACTGTTCTTCATGGTTCACAGCAAATCATCTGAATGATTTAATGGTTATTTACATTCATCCGGTGAGATGAGTGGTAAGTGATTATTATTTCAGTCGAATATGATTTGGTAAACAGTGATTCTGGTAATGACAGGTCTGGGTATATCAACCCGGCACTGTACAGGCATACTGTTGTGTGAATAGCATGAAGGCGTTTTTGAAAGGGAATTCCTATGGATGTACATGAGCACGGCATTAATTCAATTGTCCCGGATTTTATTTCAGTAAGGTTCTAATCAGTTTTCCATCACCTTGTGTAAGCACCTTATCCTGAATTCTGGCTATATTTTTCTTATTGGTTTGTACTTTATGAAATGTAGGCCTTGGCTTTCCGGGTCACCGGAAATGAGATGGACAGAACAAAGGAATTGTATCTGTCTTCAGAAATGATAAGAGAGGAATCAACTGTTACAGGCCGAGGTATTCGGCATGGCAGGCAAGTAACGCATCACCAGTTAAAAAAAGCACTTGTGATGCGAAGGGGGAAGTTCTATGCGTAAGCAAGACGTTACCGGCAATTGAAAACTTTTTTTAAATCTAGAAATTAACAACCTAAAATGAAAACTTCGATGCACAAAAGAGGCAATTTGTTACGTGGAAATCAGCGTGTGCTGACCGTTTCCCTTTTACTGGCTACATTGGCTGCTTGTCAGAAAAACGTTGAACCAAAGTTAAATGATGCTGCCAGTGAAGAACTGGTATCAACAAAAGCAACAACAGGTGGGAATATAATTTGGGAGGAAAATGCAGATGCCAGCAGTTTTTTAACTGGCGGTTTAACTTTAAGTGTTCAATATGCAACATCCTATGGTATTACTGCTTCTACAACACAAGCTTACAATGGGACAAAGTCAGCTCGTTTTGAATTAAGAGATACTGATCCCGAAAGTCATAGTGGTACAAGGTCCGAAATAGCATTTCCTACACCTACTACCAATAATTTCTGGTATTCCTATGCATTGTATATGCCTAGCGCTCAGTATAAAGATGAGGCCGCTGACGAAGTTATCACCCAGTGGCATGGTGGCGGCGGCATTACCCCGGCTATTTCTATGCGTGTAACAAATGGTCATCTTGTGATGAGAACACCGGACAATGCCAAGACTGACCTTGGTGCAATTGAAAAAGATAAATGGCATACTTACGTATATCATATTATCCACTCATCAGGTTCTGATGGATTGATCGAAATTTGGAAAGATGGTACAAAGCTCGTAAGCCGTAAGGGCCCAAGCATGTATGCAATTACAGGTGATTTCCATCTGCCTAACTGGAAAATGGGTATCTACAAGTCAGATTGGAATGGTACTGGCACTACTTCTACCAACCTGCGCGTGCTTTATTTCGATGATATTAAGTATGGTAAAGCAACTGCAACTTATGACGAAATGTTGCCTGTTGGTAACGGCGGTTCTACAACACCAACCAGCCCAACTGATGGAACAAGCACGCAGCCAACAACACCTTCTAATACCGGCATAAGTGTTACCTCTTTCACCCTGGTAAATTCAGCTACAGAAAAAGAAGTAAGCACAATTGCAAATGGCTCTTCGATCGGCCTGAGCGCGCTGAGCCTTAAAGCTGCCAATATTCGTGCGGTTACATCCGGGACTATTGCCAGTGTAAAGTTTGAATTGAGCGGCGCTCAAAGCAAAACGGCTACTGATGCTGCGGCTCCTTATGCCCTGATGGGTGATGATGGAAATGGTAACTATTATTATGGAAACTGGAACCCACCAGCGTTAGGTACTTATACGCTGAAAGCAACCCCTTATGATTCAAAAGGTGTAGCGGGTGTTTCAAAGACCATCACCTTTACATTTACGAAATAAATTTGAGTATTAATATAGATGGGATAAAAAAGGCGGCCTCTGTAATAGGGCTGCCTTTTTTATTTAACTAAAGAGAAAAGGGAGTAAATTTATAGTAATAAAAACGGGTACATGTGAAACCAAAAAAGCCTGTAATACTGGTACTGGTAGTACTTTCGGCCACCTTGCTTTACAGTTATATAAAAGTATTTCATGGCAAAGCAGCTCAGCCTAATGCCCATATACTTTACCAGGTGGGGTTTGAAGAACATGACCCCTTCCCTTCATTTTTATCGAAACAGGTAGCCACCTCTTATGGATTGCAAATAGTGGAAAGTCCTGTATACCAGGGGAAGAAAGCCGTCCGCTTTGAGTTGAGGGATACTGACCCTGAAAGTAATAATGGCACCAGAGCCGAAATTTCATTTCCGAATCCTGATGACAAGAATAACCTGGAACGCTGGTATGCTTTTGCACTTCTTTTCCCGAACGTTGATTATGATGCAGATAACAGTGATGATGTAATAAGCCAGTGGCACCAGGGGGGTAAAGTTAGCCCCGCAATAAGCCTCAGAACTAAAGATGATAAACTGTTTCTCCGTATTAAACCCGACGTAAAGAGTAAAGACAAAATATCGTTAGGTGCTGTTGAAAAAGGTGATTGGCATTATTATGTGTTCCACATTAAGCATTCATCAGGGGCTGATGGCCTGATTGAAATATGGCGCGACGGACAGTCGTTAACCAAATACAATGGCGCCAATATGTATGATCTGAGCGATGGCGTTTTTCATGCCCCAAACTGGAAACTGGGCATTTACAAAGCTACCTGGAATGGTGATGCTGTAACCAATACCAATAAACGGGTTTTATATTTTGATGAAATAAAATTAGGTGATGAACGGGCGACGTTTGCAGATCTGATGGGATCTAAGAAGTAGCCCGTTGAAATCCGGCAATTTTCATAGCCTCACAAATTTGCCTGTCAGTAACCAGCAATTGAAAAGTACTATCTTCTTTATTCTCTCCCAATGCTATAACCATGTTTTTCAGGAATGCCGGTAACCATTCTTTTGCGGATGCATGACAATAACCCTTTTCTATTACAATCGAATCTTCTCCATAACTCACCCAAATACAACACACCAACTGGTTATTTTGGAGCCAGGTAAAACAATTTTGCCCTTTTTCAAGGCGACACATAGCGTCTGCCAGGAATTTCCACCTGGATAAACCTGCTTTATCATCTGAATTAATTTCCAGCAAATCCGCCAGACTATTTTTTTGCCAGGGTGTTGCTATGGCTTGTTCAAGTGTGGATTTAATTATTAAATAACTTTGCTGCGTCTCCTGTTTGTGTAATTTTTTTACAAGTCTTTTTATTACTGGCGACGGATGCCAGTGTCTTAAATCATACCGGTATTTTTTTATGGTGAGTTCGGCCGTCATAGGTCGTATGGCGCGGGCAACCATTCGGGCATGCAACCATTTTTTGAATTGTCTTTTTATCCGGAACCCCTTCGCAGTGCTAATGATCAGCTCCTGTACTTCATCCTGCTGAGTGGCCAATTCTTCCTTATACGCATCATATCCCGGCGAAAGGTCAAAATATTGAATGCCTTCTTCCACCAGTTGTTTTGTTAAAAACTGAAAATGCATATAGCCAGGTGAAATAACCCGGGCATTTAGCGGGGAATGACAAATGAGGCCTGACAGGTAAGCGCAATTGTTTCTTATTGTAGCAATTACTGCTGCAGTTATTTTATTATTGACCTTAAATACGGTTGTATGAAGCAGTTGCTGATCAAATAATGCTAACAGGAATTCTTTTTTTGCCGGATCTTCCCAGAAAGGAATTTTGTTGAATAGAGCGGCCTGCCTGAAATCGAGCATAATGGCCATTTCATCCAGACTGCGTATAAACGTTTCCCGGTCTTTTATACTTTCAAAGCATACTTCGGCTGTTTTTTTTAAACGATTCAACTTGTGTTTGAAATGTTTTCCCACCTTCACCTCAGCCGGGCTCTTGTAATGTATCAATGGAAGCGTATAAGGCTGTACTATGCTGTATTTGCGCCATTTTTCATTTTGCTGTACCCAATTCATCGGCGTACCCTTTGGAATAAAGCGGAGCGATATAGTAGATCCGGGGAATTGTGTCATCAATTCGGTTAATGCTGATTGTATAAAGGTGTTTCCGTCAGCAGGCGGCGCCAGCCAAACATGATATTCCGCTTCATAATGCCCGGCCCCTATTATTTTGCCTCTTTTTTTTATGCTATGGCGGTCATTCCCATTTGCATTTAGGAAAGCCACTGGCAGCACACCCCTTAGTTGTCCTTTTGAAACTGCCTTCAGTAGAATGGGAAAATGTTTTTCGCGGTAAGCGTTGTACCAGGATGCAACAAAGGCCCGGGTTTGAAATACAGTAGCCCAGGGGCAGGATTCAAAAAGCTGGTCCCAGCTTTTTTGAAAGGCAGGGTCCTGCAAAAGCTCTATAACTGCTGAAC
>NZ_JBJMLX010000338.1:0-30104 GCF_045805085.1 Niastella sp. | reverse complement strand
GTACCCGTGATGCTCTCATTTGATGTGGTGGGTAAAGGCAGCAGCGTAGTGCCGGCACATATGGGCGCCACGGCCGCGAACGTTGGCGTTGTTTTTTGGTTTACTGTAATCGTTAATGTTGTGGTGGTCGCGCACTGTCCGGCTGTTGGCGTAAATGTATAAGTAGTAGTGGCATTATTATTCAATGCCGGTGACCATGTACCCGTGATACTCTCATTTGATGTGGTGGGCAAAGGGAGCAGCGTAGTGCCGGCACATATAGGCGCCACGGCATTAAAAGTAGGTGTGCTATTAGGGTTGACCGTGACTGCATATGTTGTTGTTGTAGCACATTGTCCTGCAGAAGGTGTAAACGTATAGATCCCACTGGTGGTATTGCTCACCGTCGCAGGGCTCCAGGTACCCGTAATATTATTGGATGATTTAACAGGCAAAGTAACTACAGAAGCGCCTGCACAAATGGTAGTGCCTGTACCGAAAGGAAAATCGGGTACTATATTCGGGTTTACAATAACGTTTAAGGTTGTTCCAACTACGCATCCCGGCGAGGTAGGAGTAAAATCATACTTGCCGGATTGAGTAGTATCAATCTTAGCTGGCGTCCATATTCCCGTAATGCCATTGGTAGATGTACCTGGTAATGCCGGTGCAGTGCCGCTCCGGCAGATCGTAAGGGATGTTCCAAACGAAAAAGTGGCTACCACGTTTGGTATTACAACAGTGGTAAGCTTAAACGGTATACCGCAGGTGCTGGGATCCGGAGTAAAAGTATAGGTGCCTGAAGTTTGATTATTCACAGTTGGTACATTCCAGGTGCCGCTCATGCCATTATCGTCTATTAAGGGCAACGGCGGTGGCGTACTGCCTGCACAAAAAGAAGGATAGGAACTGAATTTGGGTTTAGTTATCGGGTTTGATAATCGTTGCCCCGTTAATACAGTCGATATACTGCCGTTTAAATCAAATGAAAAATTTTCATAAATACCTGCATCCAACCCGGTGATGGTTAATTCCCCTGATGCGGTTGAAGTAATGGCCACCGGGCCTGTTGGTACGAGATCATCATTATATGTTACCTGGTAAGTGGTGTTGGGCTGCAGACCGCTGAACGAAAATAACCCGTCAGAACCATTACAGAGTGAAGGGTTACTACTGCTTTTGAAAACAGGTTTGGCGGCAGGTTGCGCCAGGGTATAATTACACCAATGAAGAATAATTAATAAAATAATTAAGGGTACGGGTGTACGTTTCATTTTTCAGGATATTAGATTATCAGGTTACGGATTTTTCTTATAGGTCACAAATCATAGATTTGTAAAAATGAAGAGTTCCTGGAAACTGTTTTATAGTATTACTTGGATATAGATAATTTGTTATCCAAGGTTGTAAAGCCGGGGAGTTCGGAAGAGGGAGTAAAAAAACGAAAGGCTGTCGCCAAAATTAATTTGGTGGCAGCCTTTTTTCAACCACAACCGCTACTTAGCGATTGAATAACTGAACTGTTTTGATGAGTTCAACTACATTCGAAACATCTAATTTCAGCATAATATTAGCCTTATGCGTGCTAATGGTTGAAATATGCAGAGAAAGGATGTCGGCAATTTCTGAAACATTTTTTCCTTCCACCAGGTGATTCATGACCTCAAGCTCCCTGCTGGTAAGGCGATCAAAAGGAGTGCCTGCCTGTTTGTCTGCATCCTCCCAGGTTAGTATATGCTTCATATCAGACCCAAGATATTTTCTATTGCTCAGAATGGCCGCAATGCCAAGCCTGACCTCAGATGGTTCAGCCTCCTTATTGATAAATCCCTTCACGCCCATGGCCAGGTATTTTTTTGCATAAATGGCCACATTGCTCATCGTGAAGATCATCACTTTTTGATCGGGTCTATGGGCAAATATGTTTTTCAGGAGCCGGATTGGATCCGTTGCAGGCATCGTTATATCCAGAATGACCAGGTCGTATGCTGTTCGCTGTACTTTTTCCCATACACAACTGCCGTTACTGCATTCATCTATTTCCGCGTTTGAGAACTCATCTTTAATAATAAGGCCAAGTCCGGACCTTACTACATGATGATCATCCGCCAATAAAAATTTTTTCATAGATTATCCCTTATTTTCAAAAGTTATGGTTATTATATTTCCCCGGTCATTACCCGGAACTATGTCAAGTGTACCATGTAACCTGGCCAGGATCTCAATAATGATCTTGTACCCCCACCCCATCCCGTGTTGAGAAGGGTTATAACTTTTATCAAGGATCCGTGCTACCAGTTCCTTGTCCATGCTATCGCCGCCATCGGTAATAATGATCCTGGTGGTGAATTCATCCGTGACGGCTTCAATGGTTATAACTCCTTCGAAAGTATATTTATTGGCATTGTCGGCCAGGTTTCTCAGCACCAGGTTTAACAAACTGGCATCTGTATTAAGCGTAATAGGTGACGGCACCAGGTTTTTAAAAGTATTTTTTTGAATATGGGCGCCCACTTCACATAAAGAGATAATTTCATTGACCATTTCCCGCAACACTATTTTTTGCCGATGAATGACAAATCCCTCTTTTTGCATATTGGTAAATACAAAAAAGCCCTGGGTAAAATCGTATATTTCATTGGTTGCTTTATCGAATTGAAGCAAGATCTGCGACAGTTCCTCATCTGATGATGTTTTATGCTTACTGTACATACGCCGGGCTAACATATGCAGGAACCGTAACGGCGACCTTAGATCATGCAAAATGGCTGAGATCA
Source organism: Niastella sp. (assembly GCF_045805085.1). Lineage (NCBI taxonomy): Bacteria > Pseudomonadati > Bacteroidota > Chitinophagia > Chitinophagales > Chitinophagaceae > Niastella > Niastella sp. Next base: position 27,348 of record NZ_JBJMLX010000338.1, on the reverse strand, counting down.
TTAATTCTTTTACCCGGTTGCTTTCAGACAATTGCATTGTTCTTTCATTCACTTTCTGCTGCAGCAATTCCGCTCTTTTTACCTGGTAGTTATACCGCAGCCGGAAAAACAACAAAAATGTGCCTATTGCCAACCCGCCCAACAGGCATTTGAACCACACTTGTTCATACCAGTAAGGAAGTATGGTTAAATGGAACGTACTATAGGTATAGTGTGCATACGGGTTCTGGCTTCTGACAGTCAGTATATAGTTGCCGCTGTTCAGGTTTGTTAATATGAGTTTACCGTCATCAGGCAAGGGGTACCAGTTATCGTTCAACCCCTTTATAGTATATTCAAGGTGCAGGTTGAACCTGTTGCCGAAATAAGGAGTCGAAATTTCAAAGATCAATTGATTGGAATCCCTTGTTAACTCCAGTTTGTTTTTCACCAGCACCCTCTTCTCATTTGCCCGTAAAAACTCTACAAATATTGGTTTATCGGGCAAACTGAAGTGTACGCTATCAGGGTTAAAACGTACCAGCCCATCCAGCGAGGGTAATGAAAAAAAATTATCGCTTGTTACAATACCACAGGGTGTACACCGGCCATTAAATTCATTGGTACTGAATCCATACGATTTATCAACATAGTAATAATAAACGCCCTGCTGTAGGCCGGCGGCATAATTATCCAATTCTTTTTTCCCAACCCTGACCAACCCTTTATTAGAGGATATCCAGAAATAACCCTGCCGGTCTTCCATGAAACAATGAGCGGTAACAAGGCACTTGCGGGAGTCCATTGGCATTCTGATGAAATGATCTTTATAAAATTTATAGAAGCCCTGGCCATAGGTGCCTATCCAGATGCTGCTATCCTTCGCTACATGGATGATCTCTATATTCATTTTTTCAAGACCGCCAACCGGGCGTAACAAATGTTTTGACAGATCACAGACAAATAAACCAGCCGAGGTTCCAATCCATAAAATATTTCTACTCACTTCCTTCAGCGTTTGGATCTCTACATGCACAAAGTCGCTATCATTCAGTAAAATAGTATCTGTTGTTCCATGCCGCCTGAATACCTGGTGCTTATTGCTGTAGATAATATCTTTATTTTTCGTTTCAACAATACCGGTAAGATAAGATCCCAGTGGTTTCAGGGTCTCAAAAGAGGTAAGATGAATATCGGTTCTTTTTAAGGAATCAAATTCCGATAGCCAGATGGATCCATCAGAGGCCTGCATCCATGCCTGTTTGCCGAAATTATGTGTATCCGGAAAAAGGATATGATCATTATTGGAATAATTGAGAATGCCGGTTGGGGTAAATATGCGGGAGCCAGGTAATTCAATCTGCATAGATTGGCTATTGGCAATAAACCTGGTATCGTTAAAAAAAAGCCGTTCAAATTCATGCAGCTTCAACACATACAACCCATTTGTAAGCGTACCTATGTAAAGCGCCTGGTAGCCTTCGTCATAGATCATGCATTTGATATCTTTTACAGGAATACCTGCCGCCAGTATTTTATAGTCCAATACATTGTTGACCAGCTGAAGCAACAGGATCGTATCCTTACACAGCATTAAGGTGTGCCTGCCATCTCTTCTTATTTTTAATGACGCCTGTACCGGATCGGCCAGCGCTTCTGCGGTCTTAATAAAAAATGGACGCAGGTTGGCGGCGCACCTGATACTTTTTTGCAATACCCCGTTTTTGTACGCAAATACCCGGTATTGATCATCTATAAAAAAATAAATATCGCCTGTTATAAACTGAAGCTTCAGTTTATGGCCGGTAATTTCGCGCAGTTCCTTAATGCTGCGCGTGGTTTCGTCGAAGAAGTAACAAAGGCCGGCGTCATAAAAGTAGGCCTGCCGTTCATTCACCGTAATGGGTGCATAGCTGGTAACCAACTTATCGAACAATTGTTTATAGGCAACGCCATAGGTGTTGTAAATACTATTATAAAAGAACAAGTGGTTATTAGAGGTAACGAACTGGCGATGGGTTGTGGCCGAACGAACCGGGTCCTTCACCATTTGATAATCATCTGTGATCGTTAAAATATGAGCGGTGTCAAAAACCGGTTTAAAAAATAGCCGATCTGTACCCGGCTCTCTCTGTGGCAGCGAATATTCATTCCACAATAAAGCCGCACTATTCTCTGGGTTATATTCCCTGAAATTTTTACCATCAAACCGCACGATGCCCCATTTGGTGGCAAGCCAAAGAAACCCGTTTTTGTCAAAGGCCATGCTATTGATGCTGTTCTGCGAAAGGGCATTATCGCTGTTGTAATTGGTAATACTATAGCCGTTGGTGAGAGTCTGCTCTTTTGAAAGCAGCCCTCGCAACAAGCAATAGAAAATTAATAACAGTGGCCTTAACGGGTGGCTGCTCATGGTGTTACTCAGGTCAATAAATGTTCTAACAACAGTTCAATATTATAATTTTTTACTTATTTATACAAATATCGAATTATTGCCATCCAATAAATACTAAGACATAGCTTTTAAGAACGATCCATTTTTACATTGCTATGTTCCGTTCCTAACAAAATCCATTACCAATGAAATTCATTGTACAAAAAAGCGGTGTCAAATGCATCCTGTTTACAGGCATTCTGATGCCGCTTATTATAACATGTACTATTGTACAGGCACAAAGTCCACAATCTCTGAAGTCGATCCTGATTAACCTGGGGGAATCTTCCTGCGGCAATGGCACACCGGAGCAACATCTATTTACTAATGTGTTCAGCAACAACCCGGCTTTACTGCAGGCCTGTGATCCAGGATTGCCTTTGTATTGGGCATCCCTTGCCTACAATCCCAAATACAGGAAAGTTTTCTTTGCCGATTACAACGCTGCTGATTCTACCCTCTTTTATATGCTGGATTACAATTTTTCAGGAGCGATTAGTTGTCCTGCATCCGTTTCTCCCCTATTCAGTTACAAAAACGGCATAAGTTATTTTTGTTTTGATGAAGACGGCAACAACCTTAGCCTGTCCAACTATAACGGTGCTGCAGCGCAGGGTACTGTAAAAAGGATCGATTTTTTGACCGGCATGGATATTCCGGGAACGGATAAGCTGATAAACTTTCCTCCCGGCAATAAAATTAAAAGAAGCAAACAACAACCTGATCATGTTCCCTAATCCATTTACTGATTACATTTCACTGAAAGTAAATTCCATCCAAAAAGCGAAACTACGGATAACCATTTATGATGATTCAGGAAGGGCATTAAAGAAACAACTGAATGATTTGCACCCTGGTGATAATATTATTATTGTAAGCGGACTGCAATTCCTTGCAAAAGGAACCTATATTTTAAAGACCGAAAGCGATGTACAAACCTTACAGTACAAACTCATTAAATAAGCGTAAATAAAAAATTATTTATATCCAACTATTACTAAAACAGAGCTTCAACTAATAACCCACTTTTGCGGACAAATCAATATGTGTACTTTATGAAAATGAAGAATTGTACTTTAATGTTTTTATGTTCGACCCTTTTTCTGTTCAGTTGCTCCAAAGACGGTTCAAATGGAAAAGACGGCGCCAACGGTGCAAATGGTACCAATGGTACAAACGGCACCAATGGTAAAACGGCTTTAACCAGAACTACAAAAGAGCCGGCAGGCGCCAATTGTACCTATGGGGGCACAAAATTCGAAACAGGGATAGATGCCAACAATAACGGAACCCTGGAAGACAACGAGGTTACAACTACTCAAACAAAATATGTATGTAGCGGGGCCGGTGCTATTTATTCTTCCTGGATCGATGTGAACGTGTCGGATACGATGGCGAAATTGAGCGAAGAGAATAATTTTAATTTTAAGCAGTTACTACCTGCAACAGCATTAACTGCTGATATTGCGAACAAAGGAACTGTTCTGATGTATTATAAAGGTAAGAACGGTGTAATTTCTAGCTTAACTAATTGGGGTGATGTAAAAGATGTCGATTCCAGCGGATATACTATGTGGATTACAACGGGATTTGTATTCAAAGAAAAATACCTTTCCTTTTTAGTAAATGGTTATATGGATGGGGTCAATAATAACGGATCGGCCATCCGGTATGTGCTGATCCCTGGTATGGTTCAGGGCCGTAGCATTACTGACCTGAAGAAATTGCCTTACAGCGAAATGGCCAAATTATACAACATCGCCGATTAGGAAAAGAACGGCTCAACGGGTAACAAAGCCGCTATAACAAAACCGCCCGTCTTCTCTAATGCTTAGACGGGCGGTTTTATTTATAAAATGAAGTGGTTCATTGTATTGCCGGGAAGAATACATTGTTTAACAACTCATCTGAGAGGGAACCTGACTCATCGTAGTTCCCTGCTGTTAAAACGATTTCCACACCCAGTGAAGGTATCATGCATATTCTTTGACCTCCATTTCCATCCGCCATTATTACATCCCTGTATTCGCCCGCAATCATAGGTTTCGTACACCAAAATTGAAATCCATAACCTTCGTTTGATCCATCGGTGTTGATTTGCCAATGAAGGGATTGTTTTACCCAGGACCCGGAAAATATTTTCTTCTTATCATACATTCCCCCGTTAAGATATAAAGAACCAATCTTTGCCATATCAATTGGCCTCATCCGCAAACCCGACGGGGCCCATACTGTTGCAGTATCTGTTGGGGTTAAAGGTTTTCTCACAAACCAATCGTAATTGTCAATTTTAAGCGGGTTAAACAGAAAAGCCCTGGCAAATCTGTCAATTCGTGTTCCCGTGGCATTTTTTACTATCTCAGCGAGCAGTTGTGTGCAACCACCGCTATAGTTCCATAAAGTACCCGGGGAGTGAACCATGGGTCTACTAAGAATAAAACCAATTATATCCGGCTTAATTGACATATTGATTTCACTATTCAAGGTATCAATGTAGGGTGTGGTCTCGTCCCATTCAAAGCCTGCGCTCATTGTCAATAAATCCTTAATTGTTATTTTGGCCCTGTCACCAATTGCATAGGTAGAATAACCGGGGAAATAGTCAAAGATCTTATCGTCAAGACTATGGATCTTTCCTTGTTCCAGTGCAATACCTACACAAGCTGAAACTATACTTTTGGTCAGGCTCCTGCAGTCGTGCAGCGTTTCTCTGTTGTGATCCATAACGCCAGCCGGGTTGGGAAATACGGCATCTTCTCCCTGAAAATATTTCTCATAGATCAATTTATCGTTTCTCAGAATAAGTATGCTGTGAATGTTATAACTACCGCTGGTAATTTCATTTTCAAGCCTGATAATGTCTTGTTTGCTAATTCCGGCTTCTTCGAATGAACCCCATTCAAAACCATCCTGCTTTGTTGACGGCACTTTATCGCTCTTTGAACAGGCTGTCAGCAACACAGCCAATACACACATCGTTTGCAATCCGCTGATCCTTAGAAAGACTTTCATGTTGTAGTTCGTTTTATGTTACATGTTTATTGAACAAAATAACGAACACCCTGTCTCAATAAATTGTATGAAACAGACACCGCTTAAAAGCAGCTCACCTGGTCTTATACAACATTTTAGCTATACTATTGGGTCTTTTTAGAAAGTCAGAAGGTTTATTGCCTGCGTATCTATAAAATTCTCTTATGAAGTGTGATTGGTCATAAAATCCGCTATCGTAAGCAAGATCTGTCAGGTTTTCGTAGTCGGCAAATAACTTCTCTACAGATCTTCTGAATCTTATTATTTTTATGAATTGAGCAGGCGTAAAACCAACGTATTTGAGAAATACCCGCTCCGCTTTTTTATCATTCCAACCATACTCTTTCGAAAGCATTTTGGTGGTCATAAGTCCCGCATTTTCGATTGAAGTGAGCTTACCCAGGTATTCCTGTAAATGCCGCCAGTCGTTATTGGGCTCTATAATATTTCTTTCAAGCCATGATTCTATTGTCTGGATCGCATCGTCTTTATTTTGGGCTTCAAAAAGAGATGCTGTTATGTGGGCGATTTCAGTTCCAAATATTTTATTTAGCAATGTGATCCTGTTGGAGCATGAACTGGCATGAACGCCCATAAAAACAGGTAAGCATCCATATCTTAACCGAACTCCAAGGCTACTGTACTGATTGAGGCAGGTAATATATTTCACGCGGTTTCTTTGACCCAATAAAAATGAGGAGGAAATTCTTTCTGCTTCATTTCTCCTGTTTGACCCATGCCATATTAATTCTGATTTAGTAAAGATCAATTCGGTTCGTCCTCCAGGCACCAGGGATTCAACAATTGAATTTGTTTCATCATTTTTGCCGTTTAAGATCCAAATGCATTCAACGTATCTACATAACGCAGCCTTAGGTTTGTATTCATGATAATTTTCCATTCCTGTCATTTCAATATGACAATTAAATCCGGGTGTACCCCCACATCAATGTCCTTTTATCAAAAGCTCTTAGTTGGCGGCATTGGTGAGAAAGTTTATTTTCTCCAGTATATAGCGGTAATATTTTTTGATTGATAAAACGCGGGCAAGCAGATAACTGTTTGAAGTGGAGAGATTTCCCCTGTTCTCATTGACGCCAAAAATGATTGATTGGTGATTGTTTTCCTGCACAAAATAAATATGGTCCATCGAGGTTTTGCCCTGTTCGTAATACCGGCAGAATGACTGATGCTTCGATAAAAATTTTTTACAGGTGGCACGCTCGTGTTGCCAGTATTCCAGGTTGCCGTCCGGGTCCAGTGGCTGAAACAAAGCTGATTTGTATAAGAGGGTAAAATAGTCGATCAGTGCAATAAACCGAGGCTTCAACACTTTGAAAAATGTGATCTCTTCCTGTTGATCGTCAAACACATAATTGTCCGCTTCCTGCTGAATACCGAACCAGGTCTTTGCAGTGAGGCCAAACCCCCACTCGATCCATTTTTTTTCATCGATTATGGTGGTTTCATAACCGGCCAATTGCTGAAGCATTCTTTTGTACAGCCGGCCACATTGTTGCTGCAAACATAGTTGGTTTGTCATACGATTCTCACTTATTCAATTAGTTAAAGGGTTTTCACATGCAATGAAAGGTAAGCAGATACAAACCTTTTTACTATTTTTCACAGGTTTCATTTATATTAAGACAATTGCAAAATGAGTTTGTACTATGTCGAATGAATAAATATTTTCTCCGTGTTGCACCATTGTAGGCTGGAAGCCTTTATTATATGACGATTGAACAAACCGATAGTACCGGTCTTTTCAAAAAAATCCAGACCGCGATACACTGGCAGAGAGCCATTATCCCATAATCATAATTTACCCCCAAATTTTACCAAATGCCCCCCATCATTTAATAAATATTAATTGAGATTTGTCCTGCCTATTAAATGTCAAAATAGGGAGAAGCTGCAAATCAATTAACCATCAAAAAGCCATTATGAAAAAATTAAGTTTATACATTGTTGTTATTATTTCTTTTATGGTGGGCTCATCTTGTAAGAAAGATACTTCAGCCAACAATTCAGTACCGGAGTCACCCACTCAAACCGGAGCAACAACTGAACTAAGCTGGGTAACCCTCCTTCCCACCACTTCATTTAGTTCTTACGGCACCTATTGGAACAACCTGTATCCATGGGGGTCAGATCATAACGGATCGGCCCGGATGAGAAGCGAGAACATTGCCACTTCCGGCGGAGTCCTGACTATGACTGCTTACCCGGGCACTGTTAGTGATAAACCAGCCATCCACTATTTTTCAGGCACCTGTTATGCAAAACAACAGGTTACCGTTAGCGCGTCATGGCCTAAATGGCGGGTTTCCGGAGAGTTCCAATGCCCGTCTGTTAAAGGTACCTGGCCAGCTTTCTGGTTAAACGGGGCTAATCAGTGGCCTCCGGAAAGCGACATTATGGAATTTAAAGGCAGTGCAACATGCTGGACAAACACCTACAAAAATGAAAATGGCCAGTGGTCAAGTGTGGGCACAACGATCTCAGGCCCGGCTAACTGGCATACTTACACCGCCTATTTAACAAGAATTGGTACTACTAGTAACGTGAGTATCGAATACTGGATCGATGGTTCTAAAGTATCAACACAAACTGGTCAAAACTTCGTTAATGAACCGCTTAACTTAATTATCGACCTTCAGATGGAAGGTTCATCAGGCACGCCCGGCCCATCTGGAAACACTGTTATGCGCGCCAGAAACGTTACCATTCAAAGAAGCGCTACATTATGATCTAATCAAATACCAGCTTCACTATCTTACAATTTAATAAAGGTTAAGCCAGGCCTTATACTAACAAGGGCCTGGCTTATTTTATAAACTAATCACTTAATTCTTTAAAACTTCGTTTTGTTTATTTGATCGAGAATTGGTTTTTCAATCGCCTGCAGCTGTGATTGTTCCGGCTTCAACAACTCCAAAACAATCATTTCATTCTCTCCCTTCTTCAACCACTCAACAGGAATATAAAGGGTTTGCTGCGGACCAATGCTCCAATATCTTCCCAGGTTATGTCCGTTCACCCACACAACACCTTTGCCCCAGTTGCTAAGATCGAGATAGGTATCACCAACAGCCTGCAGATTGAATGTTCCTTTCTTAAGCACAGGTACATCTGATGATGAGCTACTGTTTTTCAGGGGAACAGACTCAATTTCGTTAAAAGGAAGCGGAAACATTTGCCAACCATTTAATTCCTTTCCATTAAAGCTCACCGTTTCTGTAATTCCTTTTTTATTTTTCAGGAGATAAGGGCCATAATTGATCCTGCCAAGATTCTCTACCAAAATATCCAGTTGGCATTTTCCGTTGGGAAGCCGGAGCCATACGCTATCCTGTTTCAATCGCCTGTCTAAAACACCTACGCGTTTTCCATTGATGAAAACAATTCCATAATCACGCAGGTCTTTTATTTTCAAAGCGCCTTCACTGCCTCCATCGATCGTTGTGCGATACAGCACAAATCCATATGCCTGGTTTAAATCTTCAAAAGTCAACGGGGTGGCATTGGTCTTTGCGCCGGGCAATACATCAAACAAACTGGTTGTAGTAACAAAACTGATGACAGGAATGGTAATCGTTGGTTTTGCTGCAGGCACTTCCGGCAGGGTGTAACCAGCAGGCAAACTTTTTTGGATCACTTTCCGGAACTCCATAAACTTATGGGTAGGATTTCCTGCTTCATCCAAAGGCGCGTCATAATCATAACTGCTGATCTGCGGCTCATATGGGGTCTGATCGGTGTAATTAGCGCCATTCATAAAATCCCGGGTAGTACCGCCATGAAACATGTACATGTTGACAGACATTCCTGCGGATAAAACCGAATCCAGTCCCGGTGTATATTTCTCTGCCGGCACTTTATGGTGTTGTGTTCCCCACCAGTCGAACCAGGCAGGATACCACTCGGCAACAAAATACGGCCCCCTGCCTTCATTGTTTTGTTTGATCAACTCCTTTATCCGTGCCGGTTTATCCAGGCCGTTTATGGAAGTAAACAGCTTACCAGGCAGGTTTCCCTTTGCCAGGAAAGGTTCGGGGTCGCAGGTATACAACCATCCATCAAAGCCTGCTTCAATAAACAGCTTTCGATTAATGTCCAGATATTCTCTATCGCTCCCATAAGCGCCGTATTCATTTTCCACCTGCACCATCAAAATATTTCCACCATGATTCACCTGTAATGGAGCCAGCTGTTTTCCTACCTGCATGATGTAATTTTTATAGGCCTGCAGGTATTGCGGCTCCTTACTTCTTACTTCCAATCCTTTGATATTTTGAAGCCAGTATGGATAGCCGCCAAACTCCCACTCAGCACAAACGTAAGGACTGGGGCGAAGGATCACCCACAAACCTTCCTCCTGCGCTGTTTTTACAAAAGCAGCAATATCATTGTTGCCGGAGAAATCATATTTTCCTTTTTGTGGTTCATGCAAATTCCAGAACACATAAGTACCGATGGTATTCAATCCCATTGCCTTTGCCTTTCGCATCCGGTCGCGCCACGCTTCACGCGGTACCCGCGGATAATGCATTTCACCTGAGATGATCTGGAAGGGCTTTCCATCAAGTAAAAAAGCCGAATCTGCCAATTGAAAACTGTGCACAGGGGTGGTGTTTATAATTTGCCGGGCTGTCGATGGAAAAGGAGAATCGATAAACGGCATTCCGTCTCTGAATTCAATTGGCAGCCAAAAATAGCGGCTGTCTTTCAAATTTTCCGGATTCCATTTATCAGCGATAAAAATGAAAGACGATCGTTTCCCGGCAACAGGAAGTATAAAAGCAGGTTGACCGCCATAGGTTGAATCGGCCCCGATACCATGTAATGGATTTCCCATGGACACCCATTCTCCAAATAGAGAATCAGCTGCATGAATGCCTGCCTTATTCGGCGCCCATCCCGTACAGCCGCTGGTAATGAGATAATATTTTTTATTGTATTTGAAAATAGCAGGCGCTTCCCGGTGTTCGCTGAACAACAATTTATCTTTTGTGGTAGCAGCGGTATAGTCATCACTCAATTGTACAATTCGTAAATCGTAGTTTTCCCGTGAAGAATAAATTTGATAAGCTTTCCCGTCATCATCAACAAATAGGGTCATGTCCCTTGACATGTTATTATTGGGCCGGAAACTTTTTAAAAATTGATAAGGACCTGTCACCTTATCGCTAACAGCGACGCCAGCTCTTGCTGCCTTGTACCCCTGTCCGCTCAACTCCAGGTGAAACCACATAACATATTTCTTTGTCTTTGCATTGTAGATCACTTTGGGTCTTTCCATTAAGCAACCATTCGCAATATCACTCATAGTGTCCTGCAATGGTGACAAAGCAAGATTTTCATATTTCCAGTGGTTCAGATCTTTGGAAGAATATACATTAACCCCCTCAGAGGCACGCTTTCCTCTTTTCTCACCAAACCAGTACCACGTACCTTTCATATACAAAACTCCGCCTCCATGCGCATTAATCACTTCTCCGCTTTCATCACGCCAGACAGCGCCCGGATCATATGATGAATTAACGGATTGTATTTTTTTCTGGCCCGAACAACCTGTCAGCAGCATACCCGTTATTATCAAAACACAAAACGATCTTTCGTAGTAATTCATAACCTGAACTTAAATAAAAAAGTTTTAAAAGCCGGGAAAAAATTCCCGGCTAAACAACTACCATATATTTTTAAATAATAATTATGATATACTATTCATCACCTGATCACTCCCTACTCAGTTTTGTCCTCATCCGCTACAGCTTCCTCCCAGGTTTCCCACCGTGGCGTACCGGCATCATAGCCGTTATAACCAAAATTCTGGTTAAGTTTTCCTTTGTTGTTAGCTGTGATGGCAGCATTCGGAATGGGCCAGTAAAGGTTGCACTTATTCATTTTGTAATTGAGTGTGCGGTTGTTCGAGGTCACTCCTCCCCTGTTATAGATGCCGCCGTCGCGTACAACGCGCTGATACCAATAACTGCCGCCGCTCATATCCACACCCGAAGTCTTGTCATAGGTATCCACATTGTACGTGTTGCCCCATTCGTCGGGTTTGCCACTCAGCGCCAGACAATAGGAAACCCGGCTCAATTCCATATGCCGCCATTCTTCGAGGTATAGTTCACGGGCGCGTTCATCCATTATGTCGCCGATGGTAACTGTTGGATAAAACTGTGTACAGCCAGCTCTTTTGCGCAATTCATTTACGTCTGTAGCAGCGCCTGCAGCATCGCCTAAATAGAATTTTGCTTCGGCGCGCAGCAAATAAGCTTCAGCCAAACGATAAAGATACCAGTCGGCAACGCTTCCTTTGGTGGCACCTGCATAGGCATTGGCGCCCAGGTTGGCTTCTGCCTCCACATCCTGTATAAAGATCTTATAGTGCGGCCAGTCGAACCAGCAGCGGATGGTATCCGCGCACAGGATAGCGCCCGTAGTCGGATGATAGAGCCGGAGGTTCTGACCACGATAGGTAGTTGTATTGGTCCCGTATTTGACCGAATCCATTCTTCCCCAGTTCCCTACTTTGCTGTTGTGCCTCAAATCATTATTATCCTCTATGCCATTAACCACCCACAATCCATGCTGCGCATAAGAGGTTGGACGGAAAACACCTATGCCCCGACCGATGGCCCTGCCGTAATCAAGGTCGGCCCGGTAGTTGGAATTATTACGGGCGTAAAGATCTTCTGCATTTTTTCCATCGGGCGATTTCAGGCTGCCATTATTTAAAGCAGGCCCGAAGATACGCATAGTAGCAAAAGCAATGTTCGACTGTGCGCCGCGGTTAGGCATACCCATGATCACCTCTGTATTGGAAGCGATCAACTTGTTTTCAGGGCGGTGTAAATCCCAGATCACGTTACGGGTAATGGGCCAGGTCTTAGGCTCTCCGCCAGGGTAAAAGGTACCGAAGGAGTTCCTCATCAATGAATAACCTGACTGATTGATTAGTACGTCTGCCAGATCTTTGGCTTTCTGCCACTGACCGGTAGCCAGGTAACATTTGATTAACAGCATACGGCATGCCCCTTTATTGACCATTCCTGTTTCAGTCATATCTTTCTGGTCGGGTACCCATTGTACGGCAAACTCCATATCTTTCGTAATCATGTCCAGGATAGCCGCCTTTTTTGTGCTGCGGTAATTTTGCTTGGGCACCTCCAGTATCTTAGTTATTAATGGTACATCGCCGTATTGAAAAACAAGCGCCAGGTAACGGAAGGCGCGGTGAAAGTAAGCTCTGCCTTTATAGGAATTTTTAGTAGCCTCACTTAAGGATGTTACTTTGTCTACATAGGTAAGAACGGTATTGGCATACTTGATGCCGTTATACGTTTCATCCCAAAAATGATTAATGTAATTACCATCATTGCCTGCGGGGCCTGCTGCCCCGGCAGTGGGGGTTAAATTATCAGCGAAATTATAGTTAACGGAATTTCCGTCAACATCGGTTTTGCCATAAACAGCCAGGTCTGAAAACATGTATTCTGTTCCTATAACAACAGAGTTGGTGTTCGCAGCGGTATTGGTCCAATAGGAACGTAAATGGCGGTCACTGATAGCCAATGCAGCCTGCAGGCCCGACTCAGTGCTAAAGGTGGCGGTCGGTTCGTAAAACGACAGCGGATCAGGCGACAGGAACTCCCGTTTACAGCCGCTAAAAAATATTGAACCCGATAAGACCAGCATCATCCCTGCTACGATCGATAATGCCTTTTTATTTTTAAATTTATATAAGTTCATACTTGTTTTTTTAGAAGGTTACATTCAAGCCAAGGGAAAAAATGCGGGTTGCCAGATTTCCTGTTTCGGGGTCACCATATTCCCAATCACGCTGCCATACAGCCACGTTGCGAACTGAACCATACAATTTTACTTTTTCAACATCCACTTTCCTGGTCCATGTTTTTGGGAACGTATAGCCTACAGCCACATTTTCAAAACGAATAAAGGAGCGGTCATACAACTTATCTGTTGCAGCGCCTGCAGGTCCCGTTGCATCCAGTCTCGCATACTTGTTGGTAGGATTTTCCGGTGTCCAGTACGCTTTGGAGAATGTATTAAAATTGGCGGTAATCAACGAACCTCCATTGTCCTTGTTCATATAGTTTCCCGAAAGACTCTTGTGCCCCATATACGAGTAAATATTGAACGAAAGGGTCAGGTTGCTGAAAAAAGTAAAGTCGTTACGCAACTGCCAGTTTACAGGCGGCGCTGTTTGCCCTAAAAACACTTTATCATTGTCGTTATAAACTGCGGTGGTAGATCCGTCGGCGTTTTTTTTGTCGTCAGCTGTATAATTATTGGCGATTTTGGGATCACCGGGACTTTGTCCGTATTTCCTGGCTTCTGCGGCTTCGCTTGCCTGCCAGATGCCCGTTACCTGGTGACTCCAGATAGCGCTGATGGGTTTGCCGATGAACCAGCCATTGCTCTTATCGTCCATTTCCTTAACGCCTATAACATTACCGTTTGCATCTAAAATATTTTCAGATTGATAATAGAGGTGCGTGATCGTGTTTTTGTTGTACGAAAAGTTCAGGGTTGTTCTCCATTCCACCACCTTGCTTTTAACATTTAAGGTGTTCACAGAGATCTCAAAACCTTTGTTTTGCACTTCTCCGAGGTTGGTGGTGATGCTGGCAAAACCGGTGAAACCAGGAAGGCGTTGAGCCATGATCATATCATGCGTTCTCATTGAATAGAATTCAACAGCTCCCGTGATGCGGTCATTCAGAAAACCATAGTCAAGACCTACGTTCAATGACGCGGTTTTCTCCCATTGCAGGTTTGGATTTGACATGCGATCAACCAACAAATACTTTACCTCTTCCATGCCACTTGCCACAATGTACCCCATCGTTGCGCCTGCGCCGGAACCAAGATTTGCCAGGGATACATAAGGATCTCCCAATGAACGGTTCCCGTTTTCACCGTAGGAGACACGCAATTTACCAGTACTCATGATGTGACTCCACTTAAAGAATTTTTCATTGGCAAACGACCAGCCGGCTGCCAATGACGGAAATGTTGCATAAGGATTTTTTTGCCCGAATGCTGAATAACCGTCACGACGCACTGATGCTGTCAACATATAGCGGTTGTCGTATGAATAGAAGGCCCGCGCCAGCAATGCATCGGCAGATTGGTGAGCATCCTCGGTTGAAAAGGTACTGTTTTCCTTTGTCGCATTCGATGTGTTGTGGAAACCCAACGCATCAGAAGGCAGGATATTGCGGGCTTCGGTCCTGTCTTGCCAGTACCTGCGATCTTCGGCTTCCTGTACCAATGTCAGGCTCACCCGATGTTTCTTTGCGAATGTGTGTTCCCATGCCAGTGTGTTGTTCAACGACCAATCGAATCTTTTTGAATTCTCACGATCCACTCCCCTGTTTACAGCCAACATATCCGGCTCTGCAGCCGACATAAAATAGCGATTGTAGAACCACTGGTAACGCGGCGATGCGTTAAATGAGTAGGTAATATTAAATGGCAGCTTCACTTTAGCGGTCAGTATCGTATTAAGTACGGTGTACCCTTTCTCCAAGTCCAGATACTGCTTTTCAAAATCATAATTATACCCTCTTTTTATGGTTTCGTCACCCATCGGATACTGCGCCAGGCTTCCATCCGGATTTCTATAATGACTGTACGGGGAATTACGTATTGGATTGGATTCCCAATAATTTGTACCTAAGCCGGGTGCGAGGTCGCCGTCACTACGGTCTTGAAAATTCACATTGGCACCTATATCAAGCCATTTATTTACTTTTCCTTCCAGCTTCAGGTTGGAACGCACAGCTTTATAATTATTGTAGTTTACGGCGCCTTCGTTGCGCAGGTAGCCAACGGACATATAATAGTTCATTTTATCACTGGCGCCAGATACACTGGCGTTGTAATCCTGGTTTAAACCGGTACGAAAAGTATTATTATACCAATCGTAGGTATTACCTGCGAGGTAGTCCTTCAAAACCCCACCTTCAAGCCCCAGGCGTTTAGCATAAATACTGGCATCAGTTTCTCCGGCTGCATTAGTAGTGTATGCCCGCCATTGATCAATGCTCACCCCGTAATTGCCTGCATTTTCCGGAGAATCGAAATAACCAGGTTTAGTTACAGTAGCTGCTGTTTGATAGGGCTCATAATTACCTGTAGTGGAGTTTGACCCGTAAGTGGGCGTTTTATACCAGTCTTCGCGGTACTTCATGTAGGCCTGAGGCCCAAAAACTTCCCGGTAAGCGCTCTTTGTCGTTGCGCCTAAGTTAGAAGAGAAATTGACGACCGGCTTACCCGGCTTTCCTTTTTTGGTGGTAATGATGATTACCCCGCTTGCCGCTCTCGATCCGTAAATGGCTGCAGCCGACGCATCCTTTAGTACATCGATCTGGCTGATATCATCGGGATTGATCTCTGACAGTTCCCCGTAAAAGATCATTCCGTCCAGAATGATCAACGGATCATTATGCCCGCCGGCAGTATACACTGAGCGCTGCCCGCGGAGCTGCATGGAACCACCGCCTTTTGCGGAGGGATCGTACCCTACACTTAAACCCGGCGTTCCGCGAAGGATGTCCTGAACGGTATTCGGATTTTCATTGGCCAGATTTTCCGGGCGGATCTGTACTACCGAACCCGTAAGATCTTTTTTTCTTGCCTGGCCATAGCCAATAACTACTACATCATCCAATAACCTGGTATCAGGCACAAGCTTTATTTCAAGAACAGCAGCGTCTCCAACGGTGACAGTTTGTGTAACATAACCCGTAGAAGAAAAAACAATTTTTGCATTCGGCGCAATGTGCAACGAAAAATCACCTTTCATGTTTGAAATGGCGCCGTTACGGCCATTCTGTTCAGAAACCGTGACGCCTGGAACAGGCTGGCTGGAATAGGCATCTATTACTTTTCCGGAGATGAGCTTTGACTGGGCAAAAACTCCCGGCGAAATGGCTATCAAAAGAAATAATGACAGCACATATTGCCGCATGACAAAAAGGTAAAAGCTTTTCGTTTTACAAAAGTTTACAATTCTCATAAGCAATCATTAAATGTGTGAATACAATAGTTTTGGATAATTGTCCCGTGAAAATATGTGTTCAAATCACCTTTATCGGGGTGTAATCCTGAATAAAAGGGGGCTAATCAGGATTTGCCCCTCTTTCAAGTGTCACTATTGTTCCATAAAATGATCAGTTGGCCCAGCCTGGGAATTACAATTATAAAAAAGCCCCGACGATGCCGTCAGGGCTTATTAACCAACTGCTTTTGCGGTATGAGCCTGCTTATTCTTTTATTATTTTCCTGGACAAGATGTCATTTCCATTGTGAATTATTACATGGTAAACGCCTGCCGCAAGTTGTTTTACCGGCAGTTGCTGTACCGTATTATAAATAGCCGCAGCAGCAACCTGGATACCTGCCTCATTATACACCTGACAATAAGCGCCTCTGTGTACCAGGGCTAACCTGATCATGAGGTTCTCTTTGACAGGGTTTGGATACAACTGAACTCCTTTTTCAACCGCGTTTGCCTGATCGGAAACAGCCAAACCAGCACTGGCCGATGCCACACGCGATGCAAAAGTAATTACCTGGTATTTTTTGAGTTCCAGGCCCGATGCAAGCTGGTTTACCTCAGTATCGGACAGTGCATAATTATAGATGCTGAATTCGTCAATAAGACCATTGAGCAATGGGTCATTGAATTGCGACTTGCCCAGATAGTTCTGCGTAGTGGCGCCCAGGTCTGCCGGATGCATAGTAACGGCATTATTACTTGCCACAGCCTGACCATTCACATACAGTTTCACGGCCGGCCCTGACTGAGAGACAGCTATATGTGTCCAGGTATTCAAAGGAAAGGCAAACGGATAACTGACCAGTTGTTCGGCGCTGCCGTTCTTGATCCCGTAACGCAGTATGGGCAATCCGCCGGTTGTTCCTGCCTGTGGTGTCAGGAACATGTATTGATTGGTACCGCTTCCAAAATCGAAAATGCGCATCCAGCCCGAAAGGCTTTTTATATTCACCCATGTTGCAATGGTGAAATCAGTTAATTCACTTATTGGTCCTTTGTCTTTCAGGTATGCATACGAGGTGGCAGTTCCATTGAGCTGCAGCGCCTGTCCTTTATAACCTGTACCACGAACAGCACCGGATGCAAACAGGGCATGATCACCACCCCAATTGTCTTCTGCCAATAAACCGGCTGTATCATCAAAACTGATATGCAAGTGCTGGCCCTGCACCGGTTTACCCCACAACCCCGTTGCCGGGCTCTGGCCGGCATCGTTATAGGCCATCACCTGGTAATAATACCCCTGTTCATTCGTGAGGCCTTTATCTACATATTTCAGTGAATCAAGATCCGGTGCAATTGTATCATATGGCCCCGACTGTGCAGCCGCACGCAGCACTTTGTATTTTGCGTCGTATTGAAAGTCCCATGTAAGGGTAATGCGCGTATCGCCAGATGCAATGCGCGGGTGAAGCACACTGTCAGGCGCCTGTAAAACAGGTGTTGTAATGAGTAGCGTATCTCCATTGGCGCTTTCACCTCCTGAATTCAGCGATGCAATGGTATAATAGTATGTAGTATCAGCTGTCAATCCTTTGTCCTGGTAAGTACTATCCTTTAAATAATCTGCCACCACAGTATAAGCGCCATTACGTGACTGGCTTCTTTTTAACCTATAAGAGCGGCCGTTCGTAACCGCTGTCCAGCTCAGGTTTACCTGGGTGGCAGCAACAGCCTTACCAGCCAGCACCGGAGGTTGAGCCCTGAGATCTCTTGTGAATAAAAGATCGGCTGAATACCAGGATTTTCCGCCTTCATAGCTGATCGCGTATAAGCGGTAGCGGGCCGTGTCATAGATAATACTGTCTGAAAAGATCACCGTTTTGCCTTCTGTATAATTAGAATCAAGGAACAATTCGCCGAGTTGGATATAACCAGTATCACTATTTCTTTTGCGTTCAATTACATATTTAACCCCAAGGTCTCCATTGATATCCAGCCAGGACAGGTTCACCTTTTTATAATCTTCAGACAGCGATCCTGTCAACACCGGCGCTGCTATGTGCCAGGTGTGGTTATAGCTGTCAGCAGGCTTGTAAATGGCCGGATCTGATGTATAAGCCAGGGCTGATCTGTTAGCAGCATAATATTTTCCTGCAGGAGTAAGTGTATCGGCCAGCACCATTGCACGCTGGTATTGTACCCAGTTGTAAATAGAATACCGTTCTACAAAGGAAGTGGTATCAAGTACCTGTAAGATCAACTTTATATCGCTTAACTGCTTTTGCAATGCAGCCGCTGTATCTGTTGGCCACGCTTCACCCGTCCAGTTAGCCCCGTTATTCCACTCTGTGATCCAGATAGGGCGCTTGTTGCCATACTGATTGAAGGCGCTCAGCAATCCGCTGTACCAGCTGTCTGCACGACCACCACTAACCCGGCTGTTCCAATAACAATGCACTGCGGTAAAATCAATCCGGTAATTTAAACTGTCTGCCTTATCCATAAAGCGTTTAAGCCAGCTGTTAGGTGAACTTGGCGCGGGTGAGCCCAGGCGAAAACCGGATTGTAACAATTGTGGCCATTGGTCGATGGCCTGCTCAACGGTCATGTTGGCCTGATCGGTATGGTCGGGTTCATTGAATCCGAGCAGATGGTTGCTGTTCTGTTTATTATATATGGTATTGAAATCGGGCCAGCCCCCATTTTGCCTGATGGGAACGTATTGGGTATTCACCGTGGTAGCGCCGCCTGCACTCCAATCGTAACTCCAGGTTGCATTGACCTGCTCCAATGGAGCACCGCCACCGGCCCATCCTTTTTTACTTACATAATCCCATTTAAAGGCACGTATAAATGAAACTTTGCCATAAAGGCCTTTGGGTATAACCGGCACGGCTATCTCCTGCATATCGGCGATGTACACTTTGCTGAAACCAAGCCCTTGTGCATTAGAACCGATTGTTACCGAATAGCCTCTTTTTAGTTTGAATGATCTGAACCGGTTATCGTAGGCGCCCAGGCTGTCATAGATAGTAAAGATCTCATAGCTTGCTGAATCGCCCGTGAAATTCTCACCGGTGAACAGGGTGATCGCTTTTTGCTGCGAAGCAATACCATTGGGTATTACAACCGACCCGTTGCCATAGATGGCAACACGTACATTGGCTCCATTGCCGGCCGGCTGACCATTTACGCTTACGGCGCCTAACCAGTCGCTGATCACCTTCGACGGTTTTATATTGTCAAAGAAAAGCCAGGAATCATCGTTGTTCAGGGTAACCTCAGCATTTACAAACGGGGTGTTGTCTCCGGTCAAATGCACATCGGTTTTGCCGGGCACTACAAAGTTGGTGTTAAACGTGGTGGGTATAGCCTGCCGGTTCCCGGTAAGGATGACCGTTTGCCGCGGGCCGTTCACCAATGCATCGGGTGCATAAGCGCCTGCTGAATAGCTCGCTGCTACAATTTGCATGTTTACGGCGCCAGCGGGATAGTTTTTACCAAAAACGAACCGGGGTACTACTTCGCCATTGGCGATTAATTTGTACAGGCTTACTTCAGCTATTGCAAAAAGGGCCCAATCGCCGGTAATTGTAATGTAATACTGTCCGGCTGCCTGTGCACTAAAGGAAAAATCTTCCTGTGTAAGCACCCGGGTGCCGGTTGTATTGAATGTTTGGGATGCCATGCGGCCCGCAACGGTGGGTGTTGTACCAATGCCTACCGTCATAGATTTAGGTCCGCTGCCGGCGTTGCTGATATACGCTTTCAGCCAGGAGAATTTATAGCGTTGATTGGCTTCCAGTGTCACCGGGAAACAATAGGCCATGCCGGACGCGCCATTAAAATCCCAGCGGATATACATGATTCGCCCGGTATAGAGGGAACCGTTATAGGTTTCTGTATTTGTTCCTGACGACGCGTTGATATCCAGGTAACGAACGCCGCTACCCGAATTGGCTACATTGAAGATACTGGTGTCGCCATCGCTGCGTTTCCACCCGTACCTGATCGGCTTTCCCAATGTATCGGGTGGTATGCCTCTCCAGTTGGCCAGTAAGTTGGTACCGGTTATAGTATCCATGGAAGGAGGAGCAGTTTCCACGCCATTGACAATATCTTTAATGGTGGTTAGTGGTTTGGACTGCAGGTAAGCGCCATTCTGGTAGAAATGCGCCGTGTCGTTTTTGACGGCTACCCTTATCACATATTCATCTGCAGCCCTTGTAGCAGACAGGGTTTGAGGTGCAGTTAGCGAGGCGGTGTTTGCCAGCCGTGCCGTATCGAGTGATAGCCTGAAGCCTTTGAATAACTGATCACGGCCTTCCAGATCAAGGCCGCGGCCGTTGGCGCTGCTCACCCGGGCTTTTACTTCCAGCGTATAGCTGCCAGGTAAAGCCAGTGGCATCATTACAGTGTCGGTTTGACTGCTGTTCGTAAAAGACCGGTTGGTTATCAACGTTTGTTCAAGTGTTCCTTTTACGGGCAGGCCGGGCGCCTGTGCAAAGACAGCGCTATGCAGCCCCGGCACCAATAAGGTGATGAGTAGTAAAAATCTTTTCATATGCAAGGTTTCGTTAATTATAAAATCGTTCGCGATCTCATGAGGACGGAGTGCCGGCCTGGTGCAAAATACGGTTTACTGCTGCCGAAGACAGGGGGTAATCAGTAATAAACAGGGGGAAATCAAGATTAAAAAGCGATCCGGCGGCTAATTATCATCAGTGTCATCAGTGGAGGAATGTTTGCCGCGTCCTTTACGGAAAGTTTTTACGTAGTCAGAGGGTCTTAGTCCGAACAGCCTTGTAAACTGCTCACGGAAATATTTGAGATCATTGAAACCCGATTCAAATGCGGCCTGGGTAATATTACAATCGGTTTCCATAAGTAATTTAGCGGCTTTGCGAAGCCGTATAAACCGGATAAAAGCTGTTGGCGGCTGGCCGCAGATCGATTTGATCTTCTTGTACAGGTTCGATTGCCCCATGTGCAGTTCAGCGGCTAACATTTTTATCCCAAAATCCGGATTGTCGAGATGTTCTTCAACGATGTGAATGCAGTTATCAAGAAATTGCTGGTATTCCGGCGCTACTTTATAAGCAGTCTTTCCAAAAGTGATCGTATTATAGAAATATTTTTGCAGCGTGGTGCGGCTTTTGAGAATATTTTGTACCCGTGCCATTAATAAATCTTTATCGAACGGCTTGGTGATATAATCGTCTGCACCTCCTTCCAAACCATCCAGCCTGGTTTGCTGGGCGCTGTTACCCGTTAGCAGAATGACCGGGATATGGCTTAAATTAGGATCTTCTTTGATATTGATACAAAACTCAATACCACTAGTGCCCTCCATATTAATATCACTAATGATAATGTCGGGTATCTGTTTTCCGGCCAGTTTTAAGCCCTCTGTAGCATTATTAGCAGTAAATACCGTAAACTTTTCTGCAAAGAATCCCGAAAGGTAAGCCACCGTTTGGTCGTCGTCATCCACGACCAGTATGGATTTTTTTTCATTCACCAGTGCATCGAGTTCGCTTAATTTGTTCGTTTCGCGCCCAGCTGTTTCGGATGGGTAATCGCTTTCAACCAGTTCCTGGAAAATTCCGGTTGATGTTGTTGCTGACGGCATGATCAACTCCTCGTCAATGTGTTGGGTCCCTTTCAGGATCTGGATATGAAATGAGGTTCCCTTTCCCTCCTCGCTTTCATACCAGACAGCGCCTTTCAGGCTGTTCATAAAATGCTTTACAAGATATAAACCAATACCAAAACCGGGTTTTGCAGGTGTGCTATGTCGCACCTGGTAAAACCGTTCGAACAATTGGTCGCCTACATGGACCGGAATGCCATAACCTGTATCGTTCACCGACAAGATAGCCTTATCGGTATCTTCTGTCAATTCTACGGAAATGCGGCCTCCGGCCGGCGTATATTTAAAAGCGTTGGATAAGAGGTTTAGAAAAACGATCTCCAGTTTTTCGCGGTCGGAATATATTTCAACGGGATCGGGTGGTGTTTTGTATGTATAATGGATATTGCCGGTTTGAGCCTGGTGCTCAAACGCCAGGAAAACCTCCCTGCATAAAACATTGAGATCAAGTTGTACGATGCGAAGCCGGTCTGCACCTGCTTCTGCCTTACGGAATAAAAGCAACTGGTCAACAAGGTTCAGCAGCCTGCGGGCATTGCGGTAAACAAGTTTCAGTACACCATGGTCCTTTTTATTTACGTCACTGCTTTGCAAAAGCTCTTTTACAGGGTTAATGATCAAACTGATGGGTGTTCTGAATTCGTGGGTAACATTTGTGAAAAAAGACAGCCGCCTGTCATTGATCTCCTGCTCCTTTTCAATTCTTATTTTTTCCATTTCGGTTTCAGCAAGGTGGATCTTATATTCAGCCTCTGCCTTTTCCCGTTCCGCTTTTTCTTTACTGGCATTTGCTTTTGCCAGCGCTATGTCATATTTAAGTTTCGCCTGGTTTATTCTATAGCGTTGGTAAAAAACAACTGCCCATATAAAAAGCATTGCATACAGGCCGTAAGCCCACCACGACCGGTACCAGGGCGGCAGCACTTTTATCCGCAGGGTCAGTTCTTTCCCGGACCAGTTGCCTTCCGTATTGGTGGCCCTGACATGTAACAGATAGTTCCCTTCATGCAGCTTCGTATAATTCGCCTGACGGATGTTTCCAATATAATTCCAGTCTTTATCCCACCCTTCCAGGAAAAACGCATACCTGATCTTGCCAGGTTTGCCATATTCCAATGCAGTAAAATTAACAGACACGGAAGCATCGTTGAATGGCATTTCAATGGCCGTAATTCTTCCCTGCAAGGTTTGCTTAATATAAGCACCAGCCTGAGACAATGGCTGGTTATTAATATACATATCTGTCATGAGCACGGCAGGGTTATTTTTAGCAACCGGAACAACTGCAGGATTAAAAATATTAAAACCACGGATCCCTCCAAAGAGCATTTCGCCGGTGCCGAGTTTCAGCGCGGCGCCATACAGGAACTGGTTGCTTTGCAACCCATCATCCTGAAAATAAGTTCTGAAAGTATTGGTTTTATTATTGAATTCGGATAACCCGTTGAACGTACTCATCCAAAGGTTTCCATTGCCGTCTTCGAGGATATTCAATACGCCGTTGTTCGACAGCCCATCTTTTGCCGTGAATCGTTTTAACAGTTTCCCGCTTTGACGGTCAACAAGAATAAGCCCTCCCCCTTCTGCTCCTACCCACATATTGCCAGCCTTGTCTTCAAGGATGGCGCGCACCGGTTTGCCGATCTCATAGCGAACATGGTGTTTATCGGCCGGGTCGATCCTGATCAGTTCGTGCGCAGTCCCGGCCCATAATCCACCGCTTTTATCCTGGTAAATGGATAGCAGGTCTACGAGGTGCTGGCTAAACACTTCAAAGCGGTCTTTCTCCCGGTTCAGATAATAAAGCATTCCACTGCCAAATGTGGTGGCCCATAACACCTTGTTCGTGTCTTCAAACATGATCCACACGTTTTCGTTTATCAGGCTTTCAGATTCATTCCTGCACTTATAGGGGATAAAAGTTTTATTTATGTTGTTCCACTTGTTAATGCCTCCGCCAAAAGTGGCCACCCATACATCGCCTTTGAAGTCCTGTATAATGCTGCTTACGTGGTTATTGGTCAATGAGCCTGCTTTTGCAGGATCGTTTTTATAATTGGAAAACGTGCCAGTCTTCCTGTCCCACAGGCTGAGTCCGCCACCATCGGTTCCTACCCAGATGGTTCCATCGCTGTGTTCGAGAAAACAGGAAGCAAAATTACTTATAAGGCCGTTTCTACCGTATTGGGTATGCGAGATAGTATGAAAGAATTGCTGTTCGGGATAATACATATCAATCCCTCCATTGAGTGTACCTATCCATTTTCTACCGTCCCTGTCTTCATAAATTGCCGACACCACTTCACCCGATAACTCATAGGGGCTGTCGCCTGTCTTCAATTGTTTTATGGTAAGGTTCTGCTGGTCAAGGACCACTGCGCCGCCTCCACGGTAGCCTACCCATATTTTGTCTCCTTTGTCAATCAGCAGACTGACAATTTTATTTGGCTGCCGGTTTGTACTTTGACGGGAATATTTGAGTTGCAGGGATTGACTGGCCGGCTGGTACTGATACAGGGCTGCTGTTGCACCTATCCACAGGTTGCCCTGCTTGTCGAATTGCATTACTGCGGCATCACCGAACTGCGTTTTTACAGGGACAATTTGCTGTGTTTTTTCATTTAACCGGTAAAGTCCCAGCCGGGCAATAAACATCCACACGTTGCCTGTTCTGTCTATTGCAATAGAAGTAACATTGTAACCGGTTGTGCTGCTGCCATTTTCAAACAGCGGGATCTGCTTTGCAATACGTTTGCCTTTCGTTGCCACCATGAGACCGTTCCCATTGGTACCAATATATACATTACCGGTTTTGTCAACTGCCATACTGCCGACGTGACTTGTAATTCGATTTATTTTACCATTGTCGTGCCGCTGGTATGATGCAAGGTGAAATTTGCCGGCAACCATATCATATATACCAATGCCCTGGCCTGTACCGACCCACAAATTATAGCTGCTGTCTTCAGTGATTACGTAGATAAAATTATGAGGTAGAGAATTGGTGTCTTCCAGAACGTTTCTGAACACGTTGAAGTCATAACCATCAAACCGGTTTAATCCGTCATAAGTACCAAACCACATAAAACCTTTGTGATCCTGAAAAATACACCGAACGGAATTATTAGAGAGGCCACGGTCTATATTTAACCGGCTGATTGGTATGGAGTCGCCGCCTATGGCGGGAAAGCAGCTTGTTAAAAAAGCAAGCAACAGTCCAAGTTGAACAGGCAATCGTTTAGTGTAATATGTAAGCAAGTTTTGGGTAGCAGTTTAGTTACAATAAGAACCCATTTTAAAAAACGCTACAAGCAAATATAAAAAGAATAATAGCAACTTAAGCGTCAATCAAACGTTTATAATGGTCTGATTAATTCCATACACCAAACTTGTCAAAGGCGTACAATTGTTGTTATAGTTGCTAGTAATCAGCTAATTGCTAACAGGTTACAAATTGGCATCTTTATTCGCGACATGTCATACCTGTTTGCTGATATTCCAAAACCCGGGATGGAGCGTGTTTTTACCGACGCCGCTGGCAGTCCTGTTCACTTTGAGGTTGGAGTGATGAACATTCCGCAGCCGGAAGCTATATAAACTAAAAGTTCCTGCCGCATTACGGCAGGAACTTTTTCAGCTTAATGTATTACATTTTTGAAGATAATACTTCTGTCAGCTTTTTCGTACGATAATCAACGTGATGCGCATTTACAACGGGGTCATGATTAACCGTTAAAACACCACCTTCAAAACTGTAGGCCCTTACTTCGGAAGTAACGGTGCCATCATTTTTGATGTGAATTTTTTGCAGGATCTCTTTCAGGGCTTCTTTACCCATATCATCAGCAGCGATGAATTTAAAGGTTTCAATAATGGGTTTGAAGTAAATGTCGGTAAAGTACTCCTCGTACCTGTCGGCATAGTCAGGGGCAGCAAGCGTGTCCCATTCAACGGAAAACTCAATAGGATAACCGGCAATTGAGTTGATCTCTTTTTCCAGTTCGGGAAATTTAGTGTCCTGGAAACTTTTAATAGCTCTTTTTTCAACGAGACCCATGATGATGTATTTTTTACCAATATACAGTTGAATTGTTTCCAGTGAAAATCTCCGAATTAATGTGATTGGGTATAATGATTAACACTTACCTTGTTAAGCACTGGTAATCAATGGCTAGCAAATGTGTTAACTAAACGTTAACGTTATGCGTTTTGTTAATACCCCATTTTCCGCAAAGAAATTTGTCACAATACATGCATTATCGGGTCATAGGTAAGAACAAATTTTAAAAATTACACAGATATACACCAGCGCCTTTTCTTTAAAAAAATCACCTTACATTTTGGACAGGAATTTTCAATTCCGTAATATTGCATCCCATTTGAAGGACGGGGTTTACTGATTATAAGTCTTTGATTTTAAAGCGGTAAAGCAGGTTCTTTAGAAAGAAAAGCCCAGATGGCGGAATTGGTAGACGCGCTAGACTCAAAATCTGGTTATCGCAAGGTAGTGCAGGTTCGATTCCTGTTCTGGGCACTTATTAACCCTGTAAGTCATTGATTTACAGGGTTTTTTTATTTTAGTGTGTGTCATTTTTCCACGCTTTTTACCCCTTTCTGCCGCTTTTATTGACACAAAATTGACACATCTCATGACACACCGAAAAAACGTTCCTGCTCCGGAACACAACCAGCACAGTCAGGTATTAAAAAAGCTCAAAAAATGGTTTCATTTGACACACCAAATGAAGCGCCAAAATGATGTTCCTGTTCCGGCACACAACCAGCACTATCAGGTACATAAAATTCCCAAAAAAAGCTTCACATCCCTTCATTTGAAACCCCAAATGACACACGGTTTGACATACCATTGGGAACATAACTCGGCCTCTGTCAGCTGGTTAGCCGAAATGGCAGTAACTGGAATCATATTGGGGCTTTTTAACAAAAAGTATTCTACACGCTTTTTGCCGCTTTCTCCCAGTCTGGTAAAAGGCGACCAAATGACTGTTTACAAGATGGCAGCTCTAACTGGCATGGCATACTCCTTGAGCCTTAATTCTTCCACTATTTAAACCCCTTTCTTATGAATTTCATTCAACGCCCCAACAAAAATGGAGATAAGATTACCTTTTATTTTGATTACGGTCGTGCCCCAGGTCAGCGACCATCAACTGGTATTTTTATTTATGCCAAACCCAACAATCAAAT
>NZ_JBJMLX010000337.1:0-32652 GCF_045805085.1 Niastella sp. | reverse complement strand
TTTTTAAAGAAAATGCAATTCAAACCACTCGCACCCATGCAGCCATTCCGCTAATATGTAGAACCGTTGCGAGTTTTGACGGCGACAAAAATAAAATGCCCTCCAAAAATGGAGGGCATTCCAATGTGGTGAACCGGATTGGATTCGAACCAATGACCTGCTGCTTAGAAGGCAGCTGCTCTATCCAACTGAGCTACCGGTCCATATTTCTTTCTTTTTGAACCAATGACCTTCCCGACTTTAGTCGGGATGCTCTACTCAATTGAGCTAATTTGATCGTAAGTTCCCTACCCAACTTTCATCGGGGACGCAAAAATAGCTTTTTACCGGTAAATTTCCTTGTCCGGGGCAAACTATTTCATGGGATTCACGGCCATAACCTTCAGGTAATCATTATTTATGGCTACCAGCACCATTTTTTGGCCCCGGGCAGTGGTTATCAGGGCCATATCTTTTACATCGCCACGGATAATGAAACCGCTTCGAACGGGCGGGATTGCCTGGAATTGTTTATGGCCAACACCTTTTAGGAAACAACCATAAGAAGCATCGTACCGGCCAGTCATCACTTCTGACTGGTATTCATTGCCGGCCAGCAGCAGGTCTGTAATGCCATCGCCATCAAAATCGTCACACAAAATGGCGTTCACAGGCGCAAACTGGGCTTCGGGCGGCAGGTAATGGCGGCGGAATTGTCCGTTTCCGACGTTTTCGAACCAGCAACTGCGCGTTTCCGTACAGGTGTACTGATGCAGACTGTCCTTCTCCTTAAAAATATCGTTGAAAGTGGCCTCCGCATATTGGGCATGGTGCAGGAACTGTTTTTTGATGGCAGGTACCTGGTCGGCAAACTGCCGGCGGTTAATGCCGGGGTACAATCGCTTTACGCCTGTGTGGTCTTTTATATAATAAAAAGGGATTGGATCGATGCTGCCGTTGCCATCCAGGTCGGCGGCAAACAATTCCATTGGTGTGGTATCGCTCACCTGGTAATCACAATTCATTCCCAGGTTCCCGGCTACCAGGTCAATATCGCCATCCTGATCCAGATCGGCTGCAGCCAAACTGCGCCACATGCCGCTCACCCCTCCTATTCCGGTTTTCATCTCCTGTAAATGTCCATGATCGTTTTTAAAGACCCGCACCGGCATCCACTCACCTGCTATTACCAGGTCGGGCTGGTGATCATTGTTCAGGTCTGTCCAAACGGCGGATGTGACCATACCGGGTTGTTGCAGGGCGGGGCAAACTTTGGCGGTAACATCGGTAAAGACGCCTTTGTCGTTATGCAAAATATAGCTGCGGCCGGGCAATGGGTAGCGTTTGGATACCCGGCTGCCGATAAACAGATCTGGTTGTCCATCGCCATCATAATCGCCGGTTTGCACACAGCCTGCAATGATTCGAATAGCTGGCGGGAGGGCTTTGGGTTGTAACTGAAAATGTCCCTTTCCATCATTGCTGTATAAACGCGGTGCGTTGTATGGCGAGTTTTCTTCCATCTGCACATTGCCACTGGTCACCAGCAGATCGGGATCCCCATCGCCATCGGCATCGAAGAAAACACAATCCTGGTCTTCTTCCATTTTTATACTGTCGGTAAGGGCATGCGCCGTAAACTGTCCGTTCTTTTGTTGAATAAAGAGCTGTCCGGAGAAATTAAAGGCCCCACCTGCGAACAGGTCGGTGAGGCCATCGTGATTGATATCGGCCGTTGTTATATACGGACCCAACTGCGAAAACTTTTGTGGCAACAACCGTTGCTCTGCAAAGTCGTTGTAATTACTTTCTACATGGCGATAATTTATCTGTGTGGTGCGTGTTACGTCTGAAAAAACAGCCTGCAGATCATTCGTGCTGCTCTCCCACGTTTTTCTAACAGGCTGTTGCGTTATCTCCAATAACGAATCCACCGCCACCTGCCGCAATACCTGGTACGTATTGTCGGGCCAAATGGTAACAATAGAATCGATATGCGTATTCGATCCCACCCCAAACAGCAGCTTTGTATCTACTGTTGAAAAATACCCCCGTACGGGACTCTGTTCCTGTACCTGCTCCTGGTTGCCGGTGTACACTTTTACTTTGGCGCCAAAGGCATGTTGGTTGGAACCGTTTCCTTTTAATTCAATGCCAATAAAATGATTCGTTATAGATTTACCTTTTGCATTGGTGCCATTGATGAGCACAAATGCTTCTTTATTGATATTATTCACTACAAGGTCAAGATCGCCATCGTTATCCAGATCGGCCCAGGCCGCGCCGTTCGACATAGCTGCTTCGTTCACCCCCGCCTGTTGCGATACATCGGTGAAGGTGTAATTGCCGTTGTTGCGATATAAATAATTACCCAGTTCCACATGGTGCAAGGAAGCGAGCTTGTCATTGATCAGCTTTCGTTGTGCTTTTATATCACTCACCCTGCCCATTACGGTTGAACTGAATTCGAGAAAATCGGCGTTTATAAAATCGCGGCCAATGCCATTGGTGATGTGCATGTCCTTCCAGCCATCATTGTCAAAATCGGCCATCAACACGCTCCAGCTCCAGTCGGTGCTGGAGATGCCTGCAAGCTGGCCAACTTCACTGAAAAACGGGATTGCGGTATCGCCAGTCGCTAATGCACCATTATTCAACTGCATCATATTCCTCATAAACTCCGGCTCATAGCCATATGAGCGTTCGGCCTGATAGCGTTCGTAATTCATCACCGACCAGGTAAGCTTGCGGCGTTCGTTGTTTTCGGGCATCATATCAAGCGTTACTACATCGGGTAAGCCGTCGTTGTTTACATCGGCGGCATCCACGCCCATGCTGCTATAACTCTGGTGTTGCATACTGCGGGCAATGCAATTGGTGAACGTGCCATTGCGGTTGTTCAACCATAATATATCATTCGATAAAAAATCATTGGCCACATAAATATCCGGCCAGTTATCGTTGTTGAAATCACTTACCACTACACCTAATCCATACCCATCGTCTTTGATGTTGGCAGCCAGCGTAACATCGGTAAACACCGGGTGACCAACATTGCCTGCTACTCCATCGTTACGGTATAACCGGTCATTGGCAAGTGATCTTCCTGATTGATCGCGGGGGTAAATAGTGTTGGCATTGGCGCTGCTGAGCAAATAATTAGCGAGGTACATATCCAGGTCGCCGTCTTTGTCGTAATCAACAAACACCGCCTGGGTTGAATAACTGGTATCTGCCAGTCCGTATTCGGCGGCAGATTCTTTAAATGTAAGATCGTGCTGATTGATGAATAACAGGTTGGCCGCGCGTTCCAGTAAATTCTTTCCAAACACACAAACATAAATATCATCATAGCCATCGTTGTTGATGTCTACTATGCTTACGCCGGTTGCCCAGCCGCTGGTGCCGCAACCTGCTTTTTCGGTAATATCTTCAAAACTGTTATTGCCTTTATTGATGTACAGCTTTGAGCTCACCTGGTTACCGGTAAAATAGATATCTTTTAATCCATCGTTGTTAAAATCCCCGATACCTACGCCGCCACCCATATATCCAAACTCATTGATAAATGAATGGGTCGAATCTGTTTCGTTTACCTGGTTTATAAAATGTATTCCCGTCGCTGTTGAGGGCAATGACGTAAATAAAGTATCGCGTTCTTTTGTTTTACAACCTAACGAATAAAAAAATATCAATAATACCGGTAACCTAAAAGCGATCTGCTTTTTTGATGAACCCATTGGCTAGAAAATATTTTTAGTACCCTCCGTTTTGTTTATTGATGCCATTGGTAGACAACTGCGGATTGTTGTCTATTTCCTGCTGGGCAATAGGCAGCAATTCATCACGGTCTTTTTTGAAGTAAGGTATTGGATCAGCTGTTGCTGAATAATAGCCTCTTTTCCGCCAGCGCAAAATGTCGCGATTACGAATTTCTTCTCCGCCCAGCTCTACTGTCTTTTCATGCATGATGGCTTTTGTAATTTGATCTTTTGTGCCGGTTGGGAATTGCGCTGTAGGATAATGCGGCATGTTCACCCCTGGCCGGTCACGCACCTGGTTCAGGTAATCTATTGCTGCGGCAGGATTGTTTAATTCATTTTCACATTCCGCCAGCATCAATAACACCTCTGCATACCGGATGATGCGTTGGTTATTGCCACCGCCTGCACGGTCACCGCCCTTGCCGTGTTTATAAATGATCATGAACTTGCGCCAGCTTATTTTTTTGGTAACCCCATTCACTACAGATGAATTACCATTCTGATCGTCATCTGTAAGAACCGAAGCGCCATTGTTATAGGTATCGCCCGATTGGTATACCGACATGGCAAAACGGGGATCGGTTTTGGCAGCGCCGGTGGCTGTATTTTCAAACTCATTCAAATAATGGTTAGATGGGATCAGGTTACGCCAGGCGATAGGCGAATATTCCTGGTTGCGCACCGTTCCCTGTGGCTGACTGGGATCATCCCCCTGCCCGGCCCAGTTGAACTGGTTTGGTTTGTTCTCGAAGTATACTGCTTCCCAGATCGACTCTTTATTGAATTCTGTTTCTTCGAGGAAGTTATCGCCATAGGGAATATTAATGGTATACCCCAGGGCTTTTACCGCTGTCAGGGCGACTTTAGCGGCAGCATAATCGCCTTTTTGCATTTGCACCCGGCCCAACATGGCATACGCAGCGCCTTTGGTAACCCGGCCGCGGTCTTCATCTCCATAAGAAGGCGGCAAGGCCGCTGCTGCGTCGGTAAGGTCTTTTACTATCTGATCGTAAATGTTTGCTTCCGATGCGCGGGATTGAAACTGGTTCGATGCGGTTACTGGTTCCAGGTACATGGGTACCGGCCCCCACATAGATACCAGCTCAAACAATGACCAGGCCCTGAAGAATTTGGCTTCGCCTACGTTGCGGTCGCGCAACGCATCGTTATCTGTTACATTGGGCGCATACTTTAAAACGGTATTGGAGCGATGCATAACGGTATACAAGCCATTCCAAACCGAATTCATCACTGAGTTGTCGGGCGTGGTAGAACCGTTCAGGATCTGTGCGCGGGGCACTTCCAGCTGGCCCCCACCCGCTGCCATATCATCACCTCGCAGATCATGTATAAAGAACCATTCGCGGCCAACCAGTGAACCGCCATGGAAAATTGAATAGATGGCATTGGTACCTTTCAGCAATTCATCACTGTTGCGGAAATAGGTGTCCAGCGTGGGATAGCTGGGATTGGTTTTGTTGAGTTGTTTTTCACAGGCAACGATCGTTACAGCAAGTAATAAAACGAATCCGATGCTATACCTGAGAATATATTTTGGTTTCATAATGATCAAATTGTTTTTTCATGAATAAAACATCCGGTTAAAAACCTACCTGCACACCAAACTGGAACGAACGGGCGGCAGGATACTGCCCATAATCGATACCGTTGGTGAGTGTAGTGATCTTGGAACCGATTTCAGGATCCCAGCCTTTATATTTGGTAAAGGTCAACAGGTTTTGCGACGCAACGTATATTCTGAAACTGCTTACAGTGCGTTTGGTGAACGTTTGCAAAAAGCTGGCAGGGATCGTATAGCCTATCATGATATTCTTTAACCGCAGGTAGGAACCGTCTTCTATCCAGCGGGTAGACGGACGAACATTCTGGTTAGGATCGCCACTAATGGCCCTGGGCACATTGGTGTGGGTATGATCTGGTGTCCAGGCATCGAGCACTGCTGTGCCGGAACCAAACAACCTTGCCATCCCTTCGCTGATAATGCGGGTAGCATTGAATATTTTGTTACCCTGCACGCCCTGGAAAAACACCGACAGGTCGAAGTTCTTGTAATTGGCGCCAAAGTTAAGCGAGTAAGTAAAGTCGGGCAAATAGTTACCAAGGAAAGTTCTGTCATCGGCAGTAATAACGCCATCAGGTTTACCATCTGGTCCGCTGATGTCTTTGAACTTAAGATCGCCGGCTTTTGTTTTATCGGTCTGGTATGGACTGCTTGCTACTTCAGCATCGCTTTGGAAAATGCCGTCAACAATATAGCCGTAAAACGATTGAATAGCTTCACCGGCCTTTGTTCTGGTAATGCCCGCACCACCGCCAAAATCCTGGTCGCCTCCCTGATCGATGCTGGCATTTGGCGTATTCAGGCTCACCACTTTGTTTTTGATGAAGCTGATATTACCGGTAATATCCCATTTAAATGCATGCATGTTTTGTTTGTAGCCCATTTGCAGATCGAACCCATGGTTCTCCATGTTTCCTACGTTTGCCAATACACCCTGTGTATTGAACCCGAATGAACCCGGTGTGGGCACATTCAACATCAGGTTATCGGTTTTGCGGCGGTAGTAATCAGCCGACAAAGTGATGCGATTGTTCAGCAATCCCAGGTCAACGCCAATGTTCAACTGTTTTGTTTTTTCCCATTCCAGGTCAAGGTTCGAAATGGCATTGTAGAACGATGCATTACCCCCAGATGGCAGGGTATTATTGAAGGGATATAACGCACCATTCTGTGAAACAACTGCCTGCCAGGGATAATCATTAGGCAATTGCGAATTGGGCAGTTTGCTAAAGATGCCAATGCCGTTTAAACCGGTAACGCCATACCCTGCTCTTATTTTTAATTCTGAAATGCTTTTTATGTTGTGCATGAAATCTTCCTGGTCAACACGCCAGCCTACTGAGGCTGAAGGGAAGTTGGCGAACTTTTTACCGGGCGCCCATACTGATAATCCATCACGACGGATGGCAGCGCTCAGCATATACTTTCCACCAAATTCATAATTCAACCTGGCTACATAAGAGATCAGCAGGTTTTCACTCTTGGTGCTGAAGGCAGACACGTTTGTTGCACCAAACATGGTTTCAATATCGTTGGTGCTTTGATTACCGGTTATTTGCTCGCCAAAGGAGCGGGTGCTTTGGGTTTCATATACGCCGGTAGCGGTGAGGTGATGATTGCCGAATGTTTTATCGAATGTGAGTTGCTGGGTAAACAACAACGTGGTGAGCGTTGTGCGTACGTCATCAACAGACGCCAGCTTTTCACTGCGGCCTTTGTCATTATACATGGGTTTGAACTGATGCTGGAAAAGGTTCACATGGTCTACGCCAAATGTGCTACGGAACTTTAACCAGGGGGTAAAATTCACATCTGCATAGGCGGTACCTAATACTTTCAAAGTTTTACGTACTGCATTACCCAGCAACACTGCATCTTCAACCGGATTGGTTGGGTCGGCGCCGTCAACGCTGTTCTCTGCATTTCTGTATCCGCCCTGCGTAGTAGGATCGTATACCGGTAAATAGGGCAAACTGCGGATCACATTCACCAGCCTGGTACGGTTACCGGTTGTATTATCATACCGCTGTTTTGAATACGACAGGAACAGGTTCTCGCCAAAGGTGAAAACCTTGCTGATGCGGTGCTCTGAATTGACGCGGTAATTACCTCTTTCATAATATACGCCCTTGCCAATACCATCCTGTTTAAAATAACCGGCCGAGCTGTAGAAACGGCTTACGTCATTTCCGCCACTTACGCCAATATTGTGCTGCATCAGCACGCCGCTTTTAAAATAAGCATCCTGCCAGTCAGTATTTGTTTGCGCATTCGTTTGGCTGGTGCCTGCATAAATGGGCTGACTGAAATTGGCAGGCTGCAACCGGGGTGGCAGGCCAATACCGGCAGCTCCATTCAAAGCGCGTTCATATTTCAGGTATTGATCTGTATTCAGCAGATCGATCGTATTCCAGGGCTTTTGGGTGCCGATATAAGAATCGAGCGTTACTTTGATCTTATTATCGCGCCGGCCTTTTTTGGTAGTAATGAGTATTACGCCATTGGTAGCTCTAGAGCCATAAATAGCGGCCGCACTGGCATCTTTCAACACTTCCACCGATTCAATATCGCGGCTGTCGAAGTTGACGAGGTTACCGGTAGGAAATCCATCGATCACATACAAGGGGTCAGATGCAAAGTTGATAGAGCTCACCCCCCTGATGCGCACAATGGGTGATGTGCCCGGTTCGCCGTTGTTGGTGACCGTTAAACCGGCCACCCGGCCCTGCAGCGCCTGTTCAACACTGGCCACCGGCAGTTCATTGATGGCTTTTGTATTGATCGAGGAGATAGCGCCGGTCAATGAACTTCTGCGTTGGGTACCATACCCTACAATGATCACTTCGTTCATGTTGCTGGTTTCCGCCAGTAACCGAACGGTGATGTTGGTTTCATCGCCCACCTTTACGGCGCTTTCTTTATAGCCCACCATGGTGAACGACAGTGTTTCGCCCACATCGGCCGTAATCACAAACACACCTTTTTCATTGGTGCTGGTGCCTCTGTTTGTTCCGCGCACCAATACCGATACGCCGTTCAGGGGAGCTCCACCTTCATCGGTTACTTTACCAGTAATGGTTTTGGCCGGGGCTTCTTCGTCCAACAAAAATTTACGGGGATCGTCGGTGATATACATCGCCAGGTTAAAGGCTTCGCCTTTCCGCGTCAACACTATCTGGTTGCCGGAAACAAAATACAGGATATTCAAAGGCGACAAACACAGTTCCAGTACATCGCCCAGCCGCTGGTTACGGGCGGCCACCGATATTTTTTGCCGTACCGGAATGCGTTGAGAACTGTACACGAATTTGAGATCAGTCAGCCGGCTGATCTCATTCAGCACCGTTTTAACTTCCTTATTGTCTGCAACCAGGTTAATACGCTGGTTTAGAACCTCCTGTCCGTGAACCGGACGGGCATACATCATACCGGCAAAGCCGGTGATCAAGAGTAATGGCAGCAATCCTATTCTCATAAACCGGTAGATTAACTGGTTAACGAGTACTTTTTTCATAGTTTTGTACTATTAGTTGGTTAAAGCAATCAGTTTTAATCAATGTTTGTCCCGCTACTGTTGAAGCCAGCAGGACAAATTATCTTCAAAAACCCTGACGTTGGTGCGAACAATGTCGGGGTTCTTTTTTTCCCTTTCTCAGGGTGGTAACTTGATCATATTAATGGGTTTATCAATGTTAAAATCATATAAAAGGTCTCTCTTACTTACATCCGGATGATTCAATTACGACTTGTCCGTCTATCAATTCGTAATGGGCGTCTATAGCGCTACATATCAAACTTAACTTCTGGTAGAACGGTTCATTTGAAATATCTGCCGTTACCGTGCATTTCTTTAACAGATCGCTGTCAAACACAATATTGATCCCATATATTCTACTGAGGTCGCCGAATACTTTATCGAGCGGCGCATCGTCGTATACCATTGATCGCTCTACGGGCGGAGATACGATCATGACAGGGTTGTTGAGCAATACCTTCTGGAATTTCTGGCCTGTTCTTTCGTATACCAGTTGTTGATTAGGGGTTAGTATGATCTCACTCATTTTGGAAGAAGCCGGTGTGGCTGCCTGTGCATACACGCTCACTTTTCCTGTTCTTACGGTTACCTGTATAGTGGTGTCTTTATCAAATGAACGAACGGTAAAACTAGTGCCCAATACTTTCGTCACAATTTCATTGGCAAACACCCTGAAGGGCCGGTGCGGGTTTTTGGTCACCTGAAAAAAAGCTTCGCCCAGCAGATACACGTCGCGCGTGACGCCGTTCCGGGCCGTATCGGCAGAACCAAACGTTTGGGCATAACTGATGCGGCTTTTGGGGGCAAGCGTTATCTGGCTTCCATCGGGCAGTTTCAGCACCAGGGGGTTCTGGGAAGTATTGATGTGCTCGATCAGTTGTTTGGCGGCCACCATGGCAGAGTACGCATATGGGTGTACGCTGTTATCCCTGAGATAAAAATACCAGGTACCGGCTACAAACAACAGCAATACTGCAGCGGCATACCACCATTTAAAAGCCACTACCGTTCCATTTTCGGGTTCCTGCTTCACTTGCTGGGTAGTAATGGTATTCATTAACCGGCTCACCTCCTGCTCTACCTGGGCTTCATTGATATTGCTTTGCTGAAATTGTATAGATTCTACAATACGCCTGGCAGTAGCAATTACCAGGTGTTTGTCGGGATGTTGCTGCAACCAGGTATTCCAGAACAGGTTATCTTCTTCGCGCTGTTCATGTACCCAGCGAATAAAGTCCTCATCTATTACAAAATCAGATATATCATAAAGCCGGAAATCCTTCATACAGCTCGGTTATATCTGTAAGTACCCGGGATCCCTGAATCCTACTGGGTAATTATGGCTTTTGTTAAAAAAATATCAGGAGTTGTAGGAAAAGTATCATCGTGGATCGGCAATAGTCGGCAATCGTGAATCGGCAAACGTGAAACGGCAAACGTGAAAGGGTTCGCGACCAGGTAATACTCCTCACTATTTCAACTCCCTCACATTTCATCCTTCGCCCATTATCAACTTTATCAACCTTATCAACCTGCTTTTCCTGGTCAACTGGTCAACTGGTTAACTGGTCAACTATTGATTGAAGATTTCCGCTTGCCACAGACTACGCAGCTTTTGAATGGTTTCGTGCAGCAGGTTGTAAACCGACTGGCGGCTGAGGTTCATGAGCCCGGCTATCTGGGCATGATCGAGGTGCTGATAGAATTTAAGGTAGATCAACTCATGCTGGCGCTTCGATAACTGCGCCATTGTTTTGCGTAAAATGTTGGCCTGCTCTTCAGACATTTGTTTGTCGATGATCAGCTTCTCAACAGAAAACTCCTGTAAAAAATCGTAGGCAGATTCGCTTTCCATTGAACTGATCCTGATAACGTGTTGATGCAGGGATTTCAACACCTTGTTCTTTACGGCGCGTAGTAAGTAATACCGGGGAGATAAAATTTCAGGAGCGCTTTCCCTTCGTTGCCATAAACTGATAAATACCTCCTGTATACAATCTTTTACCAGGGCTTCGTCATTGGTAAAACGGGCCCCGTAATTGTATAAGGCGGTATAATACTTTCTCATGATGGCGGCCAAAGCCTGCTCGTCATTTTGTTGCAATCGTTGTAGCCATAAGGCTTCCAACTGTGTGTCGTTATTCAACTTCAGCAGATTGGATAGGTTAACATTCATGCTGAACGCCTAAAGGTTAACACCTAACGCATATAGAGCGTTGAGCATAGTTCGTTCGGCGGTCAGCGTTTTAGGTTTTGGTTACAATGCGTACAATATTACAGCATCCTTGATAATTAACTGCAAAAAAATATTAGCACGTGAAAAACACAGCAGTTACATAGCAGGCAAATTAATATATTGAATAAATTCGCTTTGCTTATTTTTATCGCAAATATTACTAACAAACCATGGACGTACAAATTGAGGAAAGCTGGAAATCAGCCTTAAAACCCGAATTTGCCAAATCCTATTTTCAGAATATTGTTACGTTTTTAAAGACCGAAAGAATGGCCGGCAAAACCATTTACCCGCCGGGCTCATTGATCTTTAATGCTTTTAATACTACTCCTGTCGATAACGTAAAAGTGGTGATCCTGGGTCAGGACCCGTATCATGGGCCCGGACAGGCGCATGGCTTGTGTTTTTCTGTTGCTGATGGCGTGCCGCCACCACCTTCCCTGGTGAATATTTTTAAAGAATTGAATGCTGATACCGGGGTGGGCATTCCCAATCACGGCAATCTGACCAAATGGGCCGAACAGGGTGTGTTATTGCTGAATGCATCACTAACCGTTCGCGCTGCCGAACCCATGAGCCATTCGCAAATTGGCTGGGCCGAGTTTACCAATAACGTCATCAAAAAGATCTCTGAGCAAAAAGAACATGTGGTGTTTATGCTGTGGGGGAAATTTGCGCAGGAGAAACAGGTACTGATAGATGAAACCAAACACCTGGTATTAAAAGCAGCGCATCCATCTCCGCTTTCTGCCTATAATGGTTTCTTTGGCTGCAAGCATTTTTCGAAGGCGAATGAATACCTGGTTAGAAATGGGATCGATCCTGTTAATTGGGCGCTTTAATCAATAGGCAATAGACAATTGACAATAGGCAATGTTGCCGATAATCCAGGCACTCCGCGTATTTTTGCCTATTGCTTATTGCCAATTGCCAATTGAAATACACCTTATAAAGACTAAAGAAAGTATTTACATTGATGAAACTTATTAAAGAAATAGCCGGTCGTATATGTGCTCTCTGGGCAGTTTTGATGTTTGTGATTACCATGCTACTGATACTGCTGCCGTTTTTGTTTTTCAGCTATTTCGCTGATGAACCTCAAAAAACCAACCGGTGGGCAGCCATTGCCCGGATATGGATGGGTATGTACCTGCCATTGATCGGTTGCCCGCTTATTGTAAGAGGCAGAAAGAATTTTGTACCTGGTGAAACTTATGTAGTGGTATGCAACCACAATTCGTTTATGGATGTGCCTATCTCCTACCCGGCCATCCCCGGTGGTAATAAAACCATTGCCAAAATTGAAATGGCCAAAATTCCCATCTTTGGGCTGATGTATCGCACCGGCTCTGTTTTGGTTGACCGTAAAAGCGAAGCCAGCCGTAAGGAAAGTTATATGAAGATGAAAAAGGTGCTCGAGATGGGTTTGCATATGTGTCTTTACCCCGAGGGCACCCGTAACCTTTCCGATCAACCGCTGAAAAGCTTTCACGATGGGGCTTTTCGCCTGGCTATCGACAGTGGCAAGGCCATTATCCCCAGCCTGATCTTCAATACCCGCAAAGTATTACCCGCCAGCAAGTCTTTTTTTCTGCTCCCACACAAAATGGAAATGCATTTTCTGCCCCCCATTCCGGTTCAACCCGGCGATTCTACGCAGGCGTTGAAGGAGAAAGTGTATGGGATAATGAAGGATTATTACATAGCGAATGCTAAGTAGAGTTGATCAGTTAACCAGTTGATCAGTTGACGAGTTACTAACTTAATAACTCAAGAACTAATAAATTAAAAAACTGTCTTTAGATTGCGAATTGCCGATTCAACATTTCCCATTAACCACTAACCGGGTTTATTGATAGAAATATCTCGTTCTATTCAACCGCAGGTCGCGCAGGATACCCGACTTGGGACTGATGGTAAAGTTAAAGGTACGGTACAACCCTACCGGCGTTACATTTATGCTCAACTGCCAGCAGTGCATTTCCCGCGAAATGTACATACTGAACTGTTGTATTTTGGAGACCTTGATGTCGTAATAACCGTTCATCCCCACCTTCCATTTGGGGGTAAGATTGAAGTCGCCATTCCAGCTTAAGTTCTGGTTCGTTTGGGTTTGCCAGCCTGAATAATCGGGCTTAACACTACGGCTAAAGCTCATGGAGTAGGATACACTCAGCGACCAGGGCACGTTAAAATCGGCAAACTCGGCCGGGTTGGCGCGTGCATACGCCAATTGCGCCTGCTGCTCTTCCGCCGTTAATACACCACCCTGCTCCCGCAATGCCTGCTCTTTTTGCTGGGCGGCTTTTTTATCCTTTACATTCGAACTTTGGAATGAGGTTGAAATGGCAATATTACCATTGGTGATACGACCCAGGCTTTTCTTCATACCAAACTGGCTGCTCTGCCAGGTGTATCTATTAATACGGTAACCAAATGTATCTGTCTGATAGGGATCCATGGTGGCGCCTGCCGTGATGTTGATCTTTTCAAACAAAGTACTGCGTATATACAAGCTAAATGGCGCCAGTTTAAATGAGTCGGCAATAAAGTTGTAACTACTGGTAAAACCAAACCCGTCTATCAGGCGAACCTTCTTCAAACCGCCATTGGCAGTGTCTTTTTTCGAGCGCACTTTAGCTTCAATATTATTATCAATCCCAAAACCAATACCGCCAAAAACACCTGAAGATGGTGGGCCGTAAATGCTTCCATCGAAATAAGAGAATCGTTGAAAGTGCCCCTGGTTTGGTATTTTTCCAAAGGCGGTATCCACCTGCACGTTTTGGTAAAATTTGGAGCCCAGGTCGGGTTTATAGCTAAAGGAAACGTTGGGTCGTATCACGTGGCGAATAGCTGCGATAGGGCTTTTCTTTCCAAACTTATCGAACATACCATACATGGCGGTGTTTATCCCCACGCTGA
The DNA here is from genome assembly GCF_045805085.1 of Niastella sp. NCBI lineage: Bacteria > Pseudomonadati > Bacteroidota > Chitinophagia > Chitinophagales > Chitinophagaceae > Niastella > Niastella sp. The sequence continues at coordinate 18,631 of NZ_JBJMLX010000337.1, read as the reverse complement.
ACGATACATCACTGGCCCGGTATAATCCCTTGGTAACAGAAGTATCAAGCCTGTAGTTCACACTATCCCAGGTGCGAGTCATTTTGCGCGAATACCATTTTTCCTGGTAACTGATACCGGGTGATATTTGCAAGGGTCCCAATGAAGGCAGCGATAATTGAATAGGTATTGAGTGCTGGGCGCCCCATTGTAAGGTATCTATCAGGGTTCTTAAACTGAAATCCTGTTCTTTAAAGTTCATCTGGTTGGCAGCCGTACTGTTCAACCCGATACCCAGTTTCTCATACCACTTTGGTGTACCCGTAAATTCCTTTTTTTGCAAAGGATAAAAGGTATTGACCGTGAACGACAAATTGGGTAAGCTCAGGTTGATATCCCGCGTTTGGTTATTCTGGCTATGGTTTGCCGTAGCTGTAAGGTTATACCTGCCACCCCAGGTTTTTGAATAGGAGATCGATGAACTGAGTGTATTAGTAAAGTTTAGCTGCGGATTGTTCGGTATTAATTGATTGTATTTGGTAGATGCAATGTTTACGTTCGCTGAAAAGGTCTGACCAGGTCGCGCGCGGCTGTCCACCGTATGGCTCCAGTTTATACTGTACGTTTTGCTATTGGTGAATTCCTGTTTGGAACCGCTTTGTAAGATCCGGGAATACTGGTACGAGAGGTTCATGCTACCATTATACCGGTATCGCACCCGGTAGGTTGGCGTCGCGAACAGGGAATATCCGCCGTAGGAATATAAATTGGAACGCAGGGTCACATCAAAATTATCGTTCAGCACTTTATAATAACCCAGGCCTTCCAACCCCAAACCAAACTGCTCGCTTTGCGAAAATTGCGGGGGCAGTATACCTGAGTGGCGGCCCTGCGACAGCGGGAAAAATCCAAACGGAAGATAAATAGGGATCGGCACCCCTTCAAACTCCGGGTGAATAGGCCCCGATACGGCCAGCTTCTGGCTAACCATTTTCATTTTATTGGCCCTGAAAGCAAAGTGCGGCGTATCAAGGTTACAGGTAGTAAACTGCGACCGGTAAGCAAAATAATCTTTATCGTTTATCTTTTTTACCTTTTCCCCAATCACCAGCATTTCGCCCTGAATGGTCATGGTATTTTCGGTGATCCCCTTCTGGCTTTTGAAATTGTATTTAATTACGTCGGAGTTCATTTTGCTGCCGCTCTGCAACATTACCGGTTTGCCCACTAAATTACCTGCTGTATCTTTACGGTAGGTGGCGGTAACCGTTTGTTTTTGATTGTCCATTTCAATGCTGTCGGCAGAAAGGTCCATATCCTTATACTTGATATTCGCTTTGCTGAACAGCGTGATCTTTTTATCAGGCACGTTCAAAACCATGCTATCGGAGGCCTTATAGGCCACCGGTGCATCCAGCGAATCTTCAGAAGCCGGAACATTAACTGTGTCTATTTTGTTTATTACTGTATCTTTCGAGGGAATGGTATCGGCTATGCGGCGAACGCTATCGGTCTTTTTAGGAATAGTATCTAGTGCCCGTACAGGTTTTGTTGTATCCTGTTTAATTTGGGTTAATGATTTGTCAAAATGGGGTATAGATAAATAATTGGCCCAGATATTCGTCGTTAATAGCAAAAGCCATACAGATAAAATCAGGGCCGAACCATCTTTTAAATTATTTTTGCGTCCGTTCATCATATGCAGGTGGTGGGCAAAAATAGGTATTAATGCATTAAGAATATGTGAAGATTAAAGTCTCCTAAATTCTTGAAGAATAAATGAATAAAAAAAAATTATATCGTTGCGTTAAAAGCTTTTTTGTAGCAGGAATTATCTTGTTTTCGAGCACCGGCGCATGGGCGCAACAGAAACCCGTACTGGGCACTATTATAATAGATCCCGGCCATGGCGGCATAGATCCTGGCGCCAACGGCCAGTTTTCTACCGAGGCTGCCGTTGCCTTGAAGATCTCGCTCAAGCTGGGTAAGGCTTTGGCCACGGAATTACCCGATAGCAAACTGATATTTACCCGCACTACCGATGAATTACCGGGCGGACTGAATAGTATTCACGATGCCTTACGCTACAGGGCTGATATGGCCAATGAAGCCAAGGGCGACCTGTTTATTGCCATTCACTGTAATGCCAACGGCATGCGGGCCGGGGGCTGGTATGCCAAACGCGTTGTTGGGCATAAAAGCCGCACCGTGTATGTGGGAAAAGGATCAAAAAAACATAAAAAAACGATCCGCGAGCCGATCTACGAAAGCTATTGGGTGAAAAATAATGAGCATGGCACCGAGACCTATATCTGGGCAGCCGACCGTACCGGTTTTAAGGGCAGCGCCATTAACTCAACCGGCAGTGGCGGCGGTAATACCTCAGATACTACCGGCGGCGAGGTGGTTGATGACAGCACCAACATGCTCGATCTGAACTCTCCCGAAGCATTGATCCGTGCTCAACTGTATGAAAAGAAATATTTTGGCAAGAGCATGTTACTGGCCACCATGGTAGAAGATGAATTTGTAAAAGAAGGCCGGTTCAGCCGGGGGGTTAAACAACGGAATGAAAAAGGCATTTGGGTATTGCAGGCCACTGGTATGCCCAGTATTCTGGTAGAGACCGGATATATTTCCCAAACAGAGGAAGAAGAATACCTCAACAGCGACAAAGGTCAGGAAGAAATAGTTGCGGCGATTGTGAATGCTATTAAACGATATAAATCCAGCCTGGAGGGCGGTGCTGCCCCGGCTCAACAAACCACCCCAACACCCACCGAACCGGTACAAACCAGCAAATAATTTATTTGAATTAGGGATTTTACGATCACCACTCCCCGATTCAGGCGCAGCCTGTGTTTGCTTTCTGCTGCCTTGATCACCCCGGTAGTGATTTCCCTTTTTACCTTGAATTTCAATACTTTTTGAACATTAACTAATTGATAAGTCAATTGCAGCATTATCTTTGTGCTATACCGGTATACTTGATTGAAATTTAAAATCCCGGACTACATGCTGCAAAAATTGATTTATTGCCTTTTGGGCACGGTTGTTTGCATGGTCGTATCCGCCTATGATACCGCCCCTGCTATGACCGCTCATGCGCATGCATTTAAGCCGGGGATCAAAACTATTATTATAGATGCCGGGCATGGCGGGCGCGATCCCGGCGCCCATGGCGATCATTCCACAGAAAAAAAAGTTTGTCTGGCCATTGCCTTAAAGCTGGGCAATCAAATAAAAACGGCCTTTCCGGATATTAAGATATATTATACCCGCATGAGTGATACTTATCCTGAGATAAAGGCGCGGGCCGATTATGCCAACCGTAACAAAGGCGATCTGTTTATTTCCATTCATGCCAATGCGGCTCCCAAAACCAAACAATCAAAATTTATCGGGTATAAAAAAGAGACCTATTATACCAAAAAAGGGAAAAGAAAGATAAAGCACACCCGCAAGGTTAAAAATTATAAGATCACCTGGCTCGATAACCCTACCCGCGGCACCGAAACCTATATCTGGGCGGCCGATCGCACCAGTATAAAAGGAGATTTTGTAGGGGAACGTATGGCTGAGGATGTAGAAGCGGGCGATGAATATGTACCGGACATCAATGACCCTGAGTTCAAGGCCAAGTCATTATTATGGACCAAGCGCTTTTTCAACAAAAGCATGCTGCTGGCCACCCTGGTGCAGGAAGAAATAGCCAAATACGGGCGGTTGAACCGGGGCGTTAAACAACGGAATGAAAAAGGCATCTGGGTATTGCAGGCAACGGCCATGCCCAGTATCCTGGTGGAAACCGGTTATATTACAAATACTAAAGATGAAACCTGGCTCAACAGCACCAAAGGACAGAATGAAATGGCCTCGGCTATTGTAAAAGCCGTTAAACGGTACCTGAATGTGGGGGTAACCACCACCGCACAGCCCGTTTCGAAGGCTACCACTAAAAAAACAGCTTCGCCAACAGTTAAATCGTGAATCCATCCTTCCCCAACCCCGTCTATTTCAATTTTTTATATACTTTTGCCGTCGACAAGACGTTTTATAGGGCAACCTTTAAAACAAACCCGTTCAGATGAAACCACCAATACATGGATTTCGCCCTGTTGTGAACAATTGTACGCGGGGATTTGTCTGGCGATTGAAAACATCATAGCTAATACAGATGAAAATCTCCAATGAAACTAAAGTAGGCGCCCTAACCGCAGTAGCGATCACGGTGCTTATACTTGGCTTTAATTTTTTGAAAGGGAAAAGCACCGGTGGGAAGGACGTATACGCAGTGTTTCCGAACGTAGAAAAGCTGGTGACAAGTAACCCTGTTTTTATTAACGGGTTACAGGTAGGTAAAGTAACCGGCCTGAAGGAAAAAGACAAGAACCTGAGCGGTATTGTAGTAACCATTACTTTAACCAAGGACCTGAATATTCCCCGTAATTCAGTAGCTACCCTCAACAGTGAATTATTAGGCACTACCGCTGTAAATGTATTTTTAGGTAATGGCAATGATTATCTGAGAGAAGGCGACACCATACGCACAGAACGTTCACTGGGACTGACCGACAAGCTGCAGAAAAGCATTGATCCTGCTATCAGCAATATCAACAAAACGTTGCAGTCAATGGATGATGTGTTGCAAAAGCTGAACACCATTCTCGACCCTAATACCCGCAATAATTTACAGGGTATTGTTGCCAACCTGGCCGTGTCAAGCCATTCGTTACAGCAATTGCTCAATACCGAAACAGGTATGCTGGCAAAAACCATTGGCAATTTGAATACCATCACTACTGATTTTGCCCGCAATGGTCCAAAGATCGACAGCACCTTCAACAATCTGCAATCAGCAACCGATAAATTAGCTAAAGCAAGAATTGACGATGCCATTGCAAGTTTGAATAAAACAATGGCCCGACTGGAAGGTGCTATTGGCAAACTCGATAGTAAAGATGGCACTGCCGGCTTGCTGTTAAATGATCGCCAATTGTACGATGAGGTCCGGCGCACCAATCGCAGTTTGACTATCTTGCTCGACGACCTGCGGGTAAATCCCAAACGTTATATTAATATATCTCTGTTTGGGGGAAAAGATAAAAAAGGCCCGTTAAAAGCCCCGCTGGATTCACTGAAATAACAAGGAAAGCTTTATCAATGATACGAATTGTGGGTTTGCCGCTGATAGTTACGCTGGTAGCGTTGTTATCCTTTGGTAAAATACACTCCCAGGTAATAACCACCCGGCCCGGCGCAGACACTATGAAAGTAGTTACGCTGATAAATGCCGACCGGCTAAGTTATAAACATGATACACTGCTGGACCTGCAAATGCTGGCCGGCAATGTTCAGTTAAAACAGGAAAATACTTTAATCAATTGCGACAGCGCCGTGTTCAATAAAAAGACCCGGTTCGTTGAAGCATTTGGCAATGTACATATCATCGATAATGACACCGTCAACATCCGATCGCAGTACCTGCAATATTATGTTGACACCAAAATGGCCTACCTTAAAAACAACGTATCATTAACTGATAGTAAAAGCACCCTCACCACCAACGAGCTTACGTACGATATGAACCTGAAGATCGGGGAATACCACAATGGTGGCAAACTCATCAACAAGGGATCGGTATTAACCAGTAAAGAAGGCACTTACTATGAAGAATTGAAGGATGTGTATTTCAAAAAGAATGTTGACCTCAAGGACCCGCAATACACGTTGAAGACCGATTCATTATTGTATAACACCAATAGCCAGGTAGCCACGTTTATTGCTCCTACCACTATTATCGACAGTTCAAAAAGGGTTATCAAAACCAAAGAAGGTTTTTACGATACCCAAAACCGCAAGGCCTTTTTTGGCAAGCGGCCGGTGCTGAATGATGGGGCGGTGAGAATTACAGCCGAGACCATTGACAGCGACGACAGCAACGGCAAAAGCATTTTGCGCGGTAACGCCGTGTATGTTGATACCGCCCAGGGCGTGTCGGTGCTGGCCAATTTTATTGAAGCCAACAACAAGGAAGGTACCTTCTGGGCTACCCAGCACCCGTTGTTGATCATAAAACAGGACAAGGATTCCATCTACATCACAGGCGATACGCTTGCTTCGGGCAGGCTGAGTAAATTGAATGCCTTAATGGAATCCAGCCGGTTTCGCGATTCAACCAACCGCATAAAGGCAGATTCAGGTCTTAAAAAAAGAACCATCGTTAAAGACACCAGCAAGCTGCAACCCGATTCCATCAAACACGTGGTCCCAGATTCGGCCCTGGTAAAAATACCGGTAAACAAAGATTCCCTTAACCTGCCCATCGACTCCGCCAAAAAGGTGGTAATCGATACGGCGCTGGTAAAAGTACCGGTGAAAACAGATTCGGTCAGCCTGCCCCGCGAACCTGTAAAACCTGTAATAAAAGATACAGCCCTGGTTAAAAAACCAGTCAATAAAAATATTCCAACTGCCAAAGCAAAGGCAGCGGTTGCCGGTAAACCTGAGAAGCCAGCAGCTACAGAAAACAAAAACGATAGTACCGACCGCTACTTCCAGGCGTGGCACCATGTGCGTATTTTTTCCGATTCCATGCAGGCGGTATCAGACAGCCTGTGGTACTCAGGCAAGGATTCCATTTTTAGATTATTCACCAACCCGGTTCTGTGGGCCAGCAAAAGCCAGATCACCGGTGATACTATACTCCTGTATACAAAGAATAAGAAGCCAGACAGAATGAATGTATTCGAGAATGGTTTTGCCATAAATACCAGTGATTCTGCAGGCAGCATGTATAACCAGATAAAAGGCAATCGCCTGAATGGTTATTTCAAGGATGGGGAAATGGATTATATGCGGGCTACGGGTAATGGCGAAAGCATCTATTATGTGAAGGATGATAAGGGAAAGCTGGTAGGTATCAACAACGCCACCAGCGACATCATCGACATGCGCTTCAAGAACAAGGAGCTGAATAAAGTAGTTTTCATAAGCGAAGTAAACGGTACCATGTACCCTGTAAAACAGGCTAAAGACGAAAACAAAATGCTTCGTAACTTTAAATGGCTCGATAGTCTTCGGCCAAAAACAAAGTTTGAATTGTTTGAAGATATTAAAAAGCCTGTTATCATAACAGATAGCACGTTAATGGACAGCACTCTCATGGATAGCACCCTGATTGACAGCCTGCACCTGGATAGAATAAAAGTGGATAGTTCAAAAATATCACTGCCCAAAAATCCCCTGAAAGATCCGAAAAAGGAAACTCCAACGGAGTTACCAAAAGGAAAGGACCCGCAAAAAGAAAAGCCGCTGTTTAGAAAACCTGCGATGAGCAGTAAGAAGGATTCACTGTAATTATTAGTTAAAACGCCCTGGTATTACATTAACAGTCAGTTAATCAATACATTTGGCATTATTTTCGTTCCCATCAATTCAACCATTGATCAATACACCAGCTAATAACGGTCAGGTGTGTGCAGAACGGCCAGCCGTATACGCCCCTTAGCTGTTTGTAGAGATTGTATTTTATCATTGAAAATCAAAAATTGTTTTTCATGAAAAGGATCTCCATAACCCTGCCCGTTATATTATTGATTATGCTGGTAAGCCAACGTGCTTCCGCGCAGGACTACCGCCTGGCAGCTGGTGTGCGGCTTGGTAACACCTCTCCTACTTTAAGCAACGGCATTTCGGTTAAATACTTCGCTACCGATAAAACAGCGCTGGAAGGTATTGTAGCATGGGGCAACCGTTTTGGTTTTGGCGGCTTGCTGGAAGTGCACAACAAATTCACCACACCCGGTTTAAGCTGGTTTATTGGCGGTGGCGCCTATGTTGGTTTTCAGGACGGCGATACCTACCTGGGCCCTACGGGCGTTGTAGGACTCGATTACAAATTCACCAATGCACCGGTTAATCTCTCCCTCGACTGGAAACCCGAGCTTGACATTCTTCCTGAGATCAATTTTATCCCGGATGCTTTTGCGCTTACTATTCGATTTACGTTGAAATAACATAGGTTGACGAGTTGACCAGTTAACCAGGAAATACAGTTCTGAGTTTTTGGGTTCGTTGAGTTTCTGGGTTGCAGGGACTCGCCCACTCATTAAGGCTGCCCTTTCACCTATATCAAACAATCATACTTTTCCAGTTTCCTTTATCAACTTTATCAACCCTATCAACCTGCCCTGTAGATTTCCCAATCCCACCTTTTTACCTGGTCAACTGATCAACTGGTCAACTTCCTCCTTACTTCCCCAAACGTCCAAGGCTCACAAAAGGCAACCTGTCAACTCCTGCAACCCAATCTTAAAAACTTACATCCTACATATGTCATTGCTGCAAAATACCGCACTTACAATAAAATAACACTCAAATACGCGCCTTATTTTGCGTTATTTATCCATATTTAATTACATTTTTGCGTATTCTTGCCACATTCCCTTTATATTTGAGTTGAAACCAACTAACAGATTATGCTGAAAAAAGAACGTCAGGCATACATCCTGCATCAGGTAAACCTGCACAATAAAGTACTTTCTTCCCTGCTTAGTCATGAGATCCGGGTGTCGGAAGACACCATCCGCCGCGATTTAATGGAGCTTTCAGACGAAGGCAAACTGATAAAAGTTCATGGCGGCGCCCTTTCCCATTCCTTTAACGACGTAACCTATTCCGGTTTGAGCGTGTACTCGCAGGACCAGAAAAAGATAATTGGACAAAAAGCCGCAGCACTCATCCAGGATGGCATGTTTGTGCTCACCAGTGGTGGCACTACCATTATTGAAATGGCCCGGGCCCTGCCCCCAGCCTTAAGAGCAACATTCATTTCAGGCAGTATTCCAGCCATACTCGAATACATGCAACATCCCAATATTGAAGTGATAATGATCGGCGACCGGGTATCAAAAAATGCCAAGATCACCATTGGCGCAGAAGCCATTGCCAAGATCAAAAATATAAATGCGGACCTGTGCTTCCTGGGCATAAACGCCATCGATATAAAACGAGGCACTACCGAAAACGACTGGGAAATAGCACAGCTGAAGAAGATCATGATCGACTCCTCACAAAAAGTAGTGTGCTGCACCATTTCAGAAAAGATAAACACCCTGCAGCCTATTCACATTTGCAATATTTCAGACATAGACATCCTGATCACCGAATTACCTCCCGATTCTCCGGTATTAAAACCGTACATCGATGCAGGCATTCAGGTACTGTAATTAACTATTACGCCCTTGCCTACCTGCACTTCCCCAAACGATATGCAGAAAGCCATGCAAAATCCGTACTGGTAGTTTTCGTATTACGATAAACGGTATTAGTATATAATTAAGTTCCTCCCGGTAAATCGGGAGGACTTTTGCTTTTAGCGTACTTCAAACACCTTGAAAATGAAGGCGGATTTTTTTTGTGCGGGGTACATGAAATTATCGGTAGCTTTATAATACCGTAAAATGGTGCTTATGAAACCAACGATCATTAACCACCCTTTCCATGTTATTAAACTGGATTATGTAAGCGAAGCGCCGCTAAGCACTTTAGAACAGGAAGCGATAGAAAAATATGTGGAACTGCACAATGGGTCACAAGCTTATAAAGATGTATTGACCCGGTTACATACTTATTATACAGGCACCGATAAAATATTGCAACAATGCCAGGGCATATTCAATAACCTGCAAAACGAGTACCTGTTATTAACCCCCATGTTGCATTACCTGCAGGAGGGTGGTCCGCTTACAGATAATGAAATAGAATCAATTGATGAAAGTGAACGCGTTTGTTACGATACGCAGCCATTACTTACAGAGCTGCATAATTTTAACCACAGCTACGATGTGTATATCGATGGATTGCGGGCAGCAGAACAGGAGTTTGCCACCGTTGAAAAACAACAGGAACAACTGGAACAGTTGTTTGACGTATTCGACGATAAATATTTCTCCCCTATAATCAGGGATTATAAAAACATGGAGATCGATATTTGTACGCTGGATGAGAACTTTGATGATTTCAGAGGCGCTTTTTCCGATCTGATCCATTTCGTAGACAAAATGTATGAAGCCCGCGCCGCATTTCTTGATCAGCACATTCAATTACACAATAAAATAGTAGAGCTCGATAAAGACATCGTAGCCCTGTTTGCCGCCATAAATGGCGAAGATGCTAATTAATATTTCCAAAGAAGATATAGGCCAGGGCGATCGAGGTAATTACCCCCACCAGGTCGGCCAGTAACATAGACCCAATGGCATACCGGGTATCCTTTATGGAAACGGCGCCAAAATACACCGCCACTATATAGAAGGTAGTATCAGATGCCCCCTGGAAAATGCCGGAGAGACGGCTGGCAAACGAATCGGGACCGTTTGCGATCATGGTGCTCACCATCATACCCCGGGCAGCGCCGCCGCTTAACGGGCGAATTAACGCCGTAGGCAATCCATCTACAAACCGGGTATCGGCCCCCAGGTAAGCAAAGAAGTTTTTGATGCCATCGATCACCACATCGAAGGTACCGCTGGTACGCAGCATACTCACAGCCACCAGAATGCCCACCAAATAAGGAATAATACGAATAGCAGTATCGAAACCATTTTTGGCCCCGTCTATAAACGCATCGAAAATATTTATCCTTTTATAAAGTCCACCCAGGATAATCAGCAGGAACACCAGCAGGATCAGGCCATTGCTCAGAACGCTGCTAAAGAACTGTACACCGCCGGCGCTCAGGGTGGTAATATACCAAACGATCAGGGCCACTACCGTAGAAATTCCCAGCACCCACATAACAATAACCGGTTGCAATAGCCTGATCTGTTGCCTGAACGAAACGATGATCATGGCCGTCATGGTGCCGATAAACGTAACGATCATACAGGGCAGAAACACATCGGTAGGATCGCTGGCATGCTGGGCCGCCCTGATGGCAATAACACTTACCGGAATAATATTGAAACCCGCCGCATGTAAACACAGGAACATGATCTGGGCATTGGAGGCCACGTCTTTTTTTGGGTTCAGCTCCTGCAGGCTTTGCATGGCCTTCAACCCAAAAGGGGTGGCCGCATTATCGAGCCCCAGTAAATTGGCGGAAAAATTCATGATCATATGACCCATGGCCGGATGGCCCTTGGGCACCTCGGGGAACAGCTTTGAGAAGAAAGGACCGATGATCCGCGACAGCAGGTTGATGCCCCCCGCCCTTTCGGCAATGCTCATAAAACCCATGAACAGGGCCAACATGCCTATTAATTCAATACACAGCGTTACCGCATCTTTACAGGTATCTACAATACCATTGGATACCTGGATCCGGGTTTTTACATCACCCGCGCCTACCTGGCCACTGCTATCCAGGGCAGCGGCCTTTGCTGCATTGGCCACGGCAACCGGGCTCATCTGCACCTGCACTGAATCGCCTTTTTTACCCACCACCATGGAGCTGAAGATCTGCTTTTCACCACAGGCGGCAAACTTAAAAACAGCCACTAAAATGGATATAAGAATAAAGGCGCTCCAGATGCGACTCAATGCCATAAGGGAAATAAGATTAAGCGTTGAAGATAAAGGAATCCGGCCATATATTAGTACCCGGTAATACCCTATCTTTGCGCGCCGAAAACAGTTTTCAGTTTTGCGTTCCTGGTTCTGAGTTTCCTGAAAATCAGCCACTCAGAACAATTGACCCGGGAACTAGAAACGAAGAACATAGAATTAAAAACTTAGAAAATGGCTTTACAAGCAGGAATTGTCGGATTACCGAACGTTGGGAAATCAACCTTATTTAACGCAGTGAGTAACAGTGCCAAAGCACAAGCCAGCAACTATCGTTTCTGTACTATCGATCCGAATGTTGGACTGGTTGATGTGCCCGATGCCCGCCTGCAAAAACTGGCAGAACTGGTGCATCCTGATAGAATTGTTCCTACCCAGATTGAAATTGTGGACATTGCCGGTCTGGTGCGTGGCGCCAGCAAGGGTGAAGGACTGGGGAATAAATTCCTGGGTAACATCCGCGAAGTGGATGCCATTATTCACGTAATTCGCTGTTTTGAAGATGAGAACATTTTACGTGACGAAGGCGCCATCAACCCCGTAAGCGATAAAGAGATCATTGATATTGAATTACAGCTGAAAGACCTGGAAAGTGTTGACAAGAAAATAAGCCGGGTTGAAAAACAGGCGCGCATCGATCCCAAGTTGAAAGTAGAATACGACGTACTGGTTCGTTGTAAAGAACACCTGGAAAAAGGCAAAAGCATTCGTGGATTGGCACTTACCAAAGAAGAGCGCCCGGCCATTGCTGACCTGTTCCTGCTCACTGAAAAACCGGTGTTGTACGTAGCCAATGTGGATGAAGCAAGTATGCATACCGGTAACAAGTTCTCAGACGCCCTGCAGGAAGCCATTAAAGGTGAAAACGCCCAGGTGATCATCATGAACAACAACATTGAAGCCCAGATCAGTGAAATGGAAGACCCTGCAGACAAGCAGATGTTCATGGAAGAATACAAAATGACAGAACCCGCCCTTGATCGTCTGATCCATTCAGCATATAAATTACTGAACCTGCAAACCTATTTCACCGCCGGGGTGCAGGAAGTTCGCGCCTGGACGATCCACGAAGGCTGGAAAGCTCCTCAGGCCGCCAGCGTTATTCATACTGATTTTGAAAAAGGCTTTATCAAGGCGGAAGTAATTGCCTACAACGACTATATCACCTACGGTTCAGAAGCCGCCTGCCGCGATGCCGGTAAACTGCGCATCGAGGGTAAGGAGTATATTGTGAAGGATGGCGATGTGATGCATTTTAGATTTAACGTGTAAACTTAAACGAATACATTAATAGCAAAAAGGGCTATCACTTTATAAAACGTGATAGCCCTTTTTGTTGTACTATATACATCAGCAGTTTTGCTAAAATATTTATCAATTTCGTTCATTAGTTTATTTTTTTTTATTATATTTGGTATACTAATCAGAAATACTCTATCAATGGAAAAGGTAACCCTAACGAAGCTGTATGAAGCGTTGGCGCAAAAGGTGGGTAGAAATGAAGCTGAATGCCTTACCCAATATGTTGAAATAAAAGTAAAAGACGAATTGAATAATAAAACTGAAATATTAGCTACAAAAAAAGATCTCTTTGTATTAAAAGAAGAAATTCACAGTCTACGCAATGAAATGAAGGAGCATTCGCTTTCCCAACAAAAATGGATGTTAAGTACCTTCATTACTGTCGTATTAATGATCATGGGTCTGTATGCTACCATATTATTAAAACATTAAGCAGTTCAGTTCCCTTAAAATATAAAAGGCTATGAGTATTGGAACATTAGCAGCGAAAGATAAGATCATTGCCAGGCAAAAAAAATGGTTGGAGAGAATTTTCATTCTCATAGTGATATTGTTAATGGGTTTGTATCCGCTCATTTTATTAAAACTCTAGCCGCCCAGCCTCCCTTCTTTTTCTTAACAGCAATAAACTTTTACCGGTAATATACGTTGTAATTCCTGTGATTTATAACGTTTAACAATCAATTTTGCCATGACGGCGATCTGATTGATTTGTATTAATTTTGCACCATGATAGACTACAAAGAACTGATACCAGCCGATTTTGCTCCGGATTCAAGAGTATGGGTGTACCAAAGCAGCCGGTTATTTATGATGAGTGAAGCTTTGCATATTGAAGAGCTGCTAAATAATTTCGCCGCTAACTGGCAATCGCATGGCGCCCCGGTAAAAGGTTATGGAAACCTGTTCTTTGGTCAGTTTGTTGTGTTGATGGCCGATGAACGTGCTACGGGTGTAAGCGGTTGCAGCACCGACAGCTCGGTTCGCCTCATAAAACAAATTGAACAGCTGTTCAATGTAAATATGTTCGACCGGCAAATGCTCACGTTTCAGGTAAAAGATAAAGTGCAAATGTTGCCACTCTCTCAATTGCAATACGCAATCAATAATAATTTCATTTCACCAGATACGCTTTACTTCAACAACCTGGTTCAAACAAAAGAAGAACTGGAAAATAAATGGCTGATACCGGTAAAAGATAGCTGGCTGGCCAAACGGGTATCATTGAGTTTGTAAATTTTAAAACTGCATCATAAATGCAGTCCCCTGTCCTTCTATTGATTGCACCTGAATATTACCCTTGTGCAGCATCATAATTTGTTTACATAAGCTTAAACCAATACCACTGCCGCTTTTTTTAGTGCTGAAAAATGGAATGAATATTTTATCCAGCACCTCTTCGGGCATTCCGGTACCGTTGTCTGCTACTTTAATGACCGTTCTATGGTTATTGGCAAAATAGGCGGATAGAATAATGCGCGGTTCTTCCCGTTCCTTCACGGCTTCCATGGCGTTCACCACCAGGTTAATCAGCACCTGCTCCAGCAGGTTAGTATCCGCATCCAGTTGCAGATCGGGATCTTTTAAAATGATCTCCATCTCAATGTTCTTTTGATCCAGTGTAGGCTGCATCAGGTGATGCAGGTTTTCGAACAGATCGCGCACATAAATTTTCTTCAGGTTCAACGTGGTGATCTTGTTCAGGTTGCGATACGTTTCCGCAAATTTCAACAACCCCTCACTCCTTCTTTTAATGGTATCTATGCCTAATTCCAGGTCGTCCATGGAGCCGGATTCCAGCTCAGGCCGCACGGCAAATTGTTGCAGCCGGTATTTCAACGTTTCGGCCAATGAGGAGATGGGTGCAATGGAATTCATGATCTCATGCGTCATTACACTCAACAGCTTTTGCCAGGCTTTTGATTCGGTTTCATCCAATGCTTCACTCACGTTTTGAAAAGCAATCAGTTTAAACTTGCTGCCATCGGTTTGAAAAGCTGTGGCAGACATCAATAATTTAAATGATGTTTTCTCGCTATGCGCAGTAGCGATCTTTGTTTCACCTGGCTTTAATAAAGTCACCTGCCGGTACAGTTCCCCATCGCGACGAGCCAGCGAATGAATGGTTTTCAGATATGGCAGTTGCAGCATCCGTTTCAACGATTCGTTCATCCACACCACTTCCCCGTTGTGCTCGCGGTACGATAAAATACCGGTATCAACCAGCTCCAGAATTTTTTGCAGGTACTGGAACTGCGTTTCCTTTTCTTTACTGATTACTTTAAATGTAGAATTGATCTCATTGAAACCTTTACGCAATGGTTGAAGTTCTACAGGCGCATGCTTTACATCGAAATAACGGGAGAAATCGCGATAATGTACCGATTCAACAAACTGGTTCAACTCGGTATGCGCTTTTCGTAGAAAGCGAAATATGGCAATTATGCCATAAATGATCAACGGCACCATAATTACCAGTAATTCATACCGGCCTTTCACCAGAAAAAATGAAGCTACGGTCAGGGTGATAAATAAATATACCACCTGAAAAATGATCCGCCATTCAAATCGTTTATAGAACAAGCTAATTATTTAAAGTAATGTTTAATTTTTTAGGAGGCACTCTGTCAACCTCCTGCTTTCTTCCTCCAAACCTTCTTCCACCTCGTTAACTTGTTAACTCGTCAACTGATCAACTCGTCAACTGGTCAGCTTCCCCTCATATATCGTACTTACTCAACCTTCGATACAACGCCGTCCTCGTTAATCCCAACTCCTTTGCTGCGCGGGTAATATTTCCATTGTGTTTTTCAATTACGTGCAGAATGGTATTCTTTTCTACGGCACTCAGGTTTAGTTCATCGGGTTCTTTTTCCTGCGACATATTTGATTCAATGGGTGAGAAAATAAGATCCGTTGCCTGCAGCACATGCCCGTCGCTCATGATCACTGCCCGCTCAATGGTATATTGCAATTCCCTGATGTTACCGGGAAAATGATAGGCCAGCAATTTCTCAATCGCTTTATCATCAAACTCCATTACCGGTTTCAGGTATTTATTGCTGTACAACTGACTGAAATGCCTCGCCAGCAAAATAATATCGTTGCCGCGTTTACGTAAGGGTGGCACCATGATCTCTACCGTGTTGATACGATAGATAAGGTCTTTCCTGAAACGGTTCTCATTAGCCAGTTCAGTTAACGGAACGTTGGTAGCGCAAATAAGCCGGATGTCAACCGGCAACGGATCGTTGGTCCCCAGCTTAATCACCTGCCGGTTCTGTAATACGCTTAATAATTTGGCTTGCTGATGCAGGGAGATATTGCCGATCTCATCCATAAAAAGCGTACCGCCATTAGCCGCCTCAAAACGGCCCACACGGTCTTCCCGCGCATCGGTGAACGCACCCTTTTTATGACCGAACAGCTCACTCTCAAACAAAGTTTCGGTGAGGGCGCCCACATCCACTTTTACATAGGCTTTCTTGGCCCGCAGCGATTGCTGGTGAATGGCTTTAGCGATCAGGTCTTTTCCGGTCCCGTTCTCACCCAATATCAAAATGTTGGCATCGGTAGGTGCTATCTTTTCTATTTTATAAAAGATATCATTCATTATCTCCGATTCGCCCAGCAGTTCAGTCCCGATAATGGAATCGTTACTGCGCTGCGCAGGCGATGAGGATTTGCCCTCCTTCTTTTTTAACGCATCCTTTATAGTTATAATCAGCTTTTCATTGTGCCAGGGTTTTACTACAAAATCCGCAGCCCCTTCTTTCAGCGATCGTACGGCAAGGTCAATATCGCCATAAGCCGTGATCATGATGACAGCTGCTTCTGATTTAAATTCCTTCACTTTCTTCAACCAGAACAACCCCTCGTTTCCTGTATTAATGGAACTGTTGAAATTCATGTCGAGCAGGATCACATCAAATTGCTGCTTCGATAATAACCAACGCAAATTTTCGGGGTTCTTTTCTGTTACTACTTCTTTTGCCTCTGTTTTCAGCAGCAATCGCACAGCAGTCAGTACATCCACGTCATCGTCAATCACCAGTATGGTAGCGTTCTTCAGTAACATAACTTTATTTAAAAATTTCGGTTCTATGCAACATTCTTCACTACAATTATACCATAATTACAAAGCCGTAGCAAACAATATTTTATGAAGCAACAGCTGATTTGCACCAGTGTATCAAAAGCGTACAGTTATTGTACTGGTTGCGAACAGCCGAACACCATTTTACAGTGTAATAGCTTGTAAATCACATTGCTTATATTCTGGCATATTGTTGCGAGGTATGCTGTATCGCTTCGGATTACATTAAAAATAAATACAGTGGATAGAGTTATTGCAAAAAAGAAATGGACCTCTAAACGGATTGTAACCATTGCAGGTATTGCTGCAATCGCCCTGCTGATACTGGGCAGCTATTATTTCACTTCCGGCAAAAGCCGGCTGAATGTAGATACGGAACGCCTTACCATCAGTGAAGTAAAAAAAGGCCCCTTCCAGGTAACCATCGCCATCAACGGCATTGTATTACCCCAGACTTCTATCTATCTCGATGCGCAGGAAGGCGGGCGTGTTGAACAGAAATATGTTGAAGATGGCGCCATGATGCAGGAAGGCCAGCCCATTCTGCGATTAAGCAACCCCGACCTGGAACTGAGCCTGGCCAACCAGGAAACCAGTGTGTTCAATGTATTGACACAAATGCAGATCGCCCGTAACAATGCCCAGCAAAATACTGTAGCCCGTTTGAACCAGATGGCTGAAGTTGATAATGCCCTGAAAGAAGCCGAACGGGTATATAACCTGAATAAAAAACTGTTTTCGCAAAAAGTGATCGGGTCGCAGGAATTTCAGTCGGCTGAAAACGCCTATCAGTACCAGGTACGCCGCAAAAAATTAACGGAAGACATCATGCGGCAGGATTCCGCTACCAACAAAATACAGTTACAGCAAAACGAGCAATCGTACCTGAACATGAAAAAGGCGCTCGACCTTATGAAGAAGAAAGTGGGCGACCTGGTAGTAAAATCTCCTATTGCCGGACAACTGACTTCGTTCGATGCGGAAATTGGTCAGAACATTGGCGCCGGTATCCGGCTCGGACAAATCGATGCTGCTTCCGGTTTCAAGATAAGGGCCGATATTGATGAACACTACATCACCAATGTATTTACCGGTTTAACGGCTAAATTTACCCTGGTGGACAAAGAATACAAACTCAAGATCAAAAAGGTATATACCCAGGTAGTAAGTGGCCATTTCCAGGTTGATATGGAGTTTGTGGGTGAAGTGCCAAAGAATATCCGCCGGGGTCAAACGTTACAGATCTTACTGGCGCTGAGCGATGAAACACAGGCCATCCTGGTGCCCAAAGGCGGTTTCTTCCAAAGCACCGGTGGTAACTGGATCTTTAAAGTAAGTGATGATGGAAAGATCGCTTCCCGGATCAATATTCAGCTGGGCCGTCAGAACCCCGATTATTATGAAGTGCTGGAAGGCCTGAAACCCGGTGATAAGGTGGTTACCTCCAGCTATGAGAATTATGATAAAATGCAGGAATTAGTACTGAAGAAAGAATGATCATTTTACCAATAAACCAACCAACATGAAAATAAAGATCATCTGTTTACTGGCTGTGTTGCTCATTGGCGCAGGTGCAGCTTCGCCCAACAATTATTGCGGCGGGGTACATTGCACCGGTAAACTGGTAAAACAGGTAACAACAACACCGGTTAAAAAGGTGGCGCTGATGATTGATGACCTGGACCT
>NZ_JBJMLX010000336.1:0-5698 GCF_045805085.1 Niastella sp. | reverse complement strand
GATATTCAGCTTGATTCTGCCAAACACTGGACAACCGATCTAAGCCTGAATCAATTCAAAACGCTGACAAAAGCAGCTGCTTTCCCCGCCTATTTAAAAGGCAGCGCCGTTAATGATACGCTGCTAAAGATCTTCTATAATGGAGAGATCAACTACACCATCAAAGGCGTTCATGCAAAAACAGTAGCACTGTGGGATTACCAGGCGCCGGCAGGTGGCGATAATTACTATGCCCTGATGAAGGGTTCCAAAGCGCGGCTTGTGATAAAACAGGGCGCTGCCGAAAAATATAAACCTGTGCTGTATATTGAACCGGTAGATAAAAATGTCAATCCTACCGAAGCGTTTAAAAAGATCCAGGCAAAATACCCGGGGGTGGAACTGGTGCAATCAACAACCGGCTGGCAGGTTGTTACCTCTGCATACACCGAAGGGCACGAAGAGCATTTTGCCCGGGTTACCCAAAACTTTCTGCAATACCTGAAAAATAAGAACATGCCCGCATGGGAGGTTCCCAATATGCTGGCCAAATACTTCATCACAACAAGCGCCCTGCAATTAGCGGGGAAGGATCATCCATAAGTTTATGGCTTGTATTTCATGCATACATATACACAAAACGCCCTGACGACCTTTCCGCCTTTTTTCACCAGGATGGGTGGTAAAGGGGTGATCTGTGTAAAGTATTTATTTAAAACGGGCGGGTAGGTTCCACAGGGAGAAAGATCAGGATGTGAATCGATGAAAATGGCATTCCTGTTCTGCAGCGTTTGAAGATCGGTGTTTACATAGTCGAATTGTAAGGCGGGTTCACCAATAATATTTTTGCTGTACACCATTTCATCGAAATAGAAGTTCAGCACGGCCGAGGTTTTATAATCGTCTGCAGAGAATATAAAATAATCAGGATGGCCCTTCTTGATCTCTTTTACATTGTCAGCCAGCTGGTCCCAGCCAACCCAGGTATCATCTGATTTCACCTCAAATGGGTAAAAGATAATTTCTACCGCCATCGCGAAATGAATGACAAGGGAAGCAATTAGTTGGTATTGTACCCATTTGGGTTTTATATACATACTGGCCAGGATGATCCCTGTGATATAAGCCGGCATCATCCAGTTTATTTTTACCCAATAGAAAACAGCAATGAATAAAAACCCAATGAAAATGGGTGCAAAGAAAGAGAATAGAAATAATTGTTGTGCCGGGATCGTACTTAATTTGAGCCGGTATTTTTTATACATCGATCGTAACATCCAGAACAAGGCAAACATCAATACTGGAACCAGCAAAAATGCCTGATGGCCTATCACACCAAGAATATTCGTGATGTTAAAATAATCACTGCTGGCTTCCGCGGCCCTGTTAACAGACTGGAATTTGATGGAGGCAAAGTCGTGGTTATAATTCCAGATTATAACGGGCATTGTCATGATGGCAAAAAGCAATAAACTGAGATATGGCCAGTAAGACCTCAATAACTTCCGGTGCTCAGGCGATAAAACAAGATACATCAATAAACCTGCGGGCAGGAACACGGCCGTATACTTGCTGTTGAACGCCAGTCCCATTAAAACGCCGGCCAATAACCAATAGCCCTTTTTGTTTTGGAAGATGGCCTGGTATAAGGCTATTATGGAAAGCGTCCAGAAAAGTAACAACGGAACATCTGGTGTGGCAATAAGCGATACTACCGAGATCAGTATCGTAGAGAACAACAATATAGTTGCCTGTACAACCCCTTTGACGTTCATAAAGCAGGTGGCCAGGATAACAAATGCTGCCTGTGTGCAAAACGTAACGAGGGTGGCCGCCAGCTTTACTACAAACACTTTTTTTCCCAGCAGGGAAGTGAATAGCCATAATACCCAGGCTATACCGGATGGATGGTCAAAATAGGAGAGGTCGAGGTGTTCACTGTAGAAAAAATAATAAGCGTCCTGGGGCATCAACCCCATATCAAAAACCAGGAATGATCTTACAATAAAAAGAAATAACAGTATGGAGCCGATAATCCATTCCTTTTTTCCAATTCTTTCAGCAACGAAGTATTTGCTTAGGTTATTCAAAACTTGCTACGAATGGTTAAATAATTAAATAGCATGATTTAAAAAACCATGCCGGTGATCCATTACGCTTTTAATGCAAGCCTCGGAATATCAAGGAAACGAGCCTTTAAAGTAAAAGTACAATACTGAAGGGAATTTGAAGTGCGGCTGGTCGTATGCTTTTCAGACAAACTGAAAGTAGATCAGGGAAGCGGCCGCTGCAGTCATTATAATCAATGTTAAAAATCCCAATGTATTCGATAGCGTGCTATTTGTATACTGGTTCATTATTTTTTTATTATTGCCGATATGCAGCACGATGGCAATAAGGATGGGGCAGGTAAGGCCGTATAAGATTGCCGTATAAAACAGCGCCTTTATTGGGCTAAGGCCAATGTAATTGATCGAAAGACCCGCCAGTAAGGAAACTAAAATAACAAAGTAAAACCTTTTGGCCTGCCAGTATTTTTTATTCAGGCTTGCCCGCCAGCCAAATGTTTCGGCCACAATATAGGAAAGAGAACCTGTTAAAACAGGAATGGCCAACATGCCCGTTCCTATTACACCTAATGCAAACAACAAATAGGAGGCTTTCCCTGCCACCGGTTCCAGGGCTTTTGCGGCTTGTTCAACCGTGTCTATATGTTTTATGCCATGGAGATTTAACGCAGTTCCGGTTGCCAGAATGATAAAGAACATTACTATCGAAGATAAAAGCATCCCGGAATTAACATCGAGCTGCATTTTTTTGATCAATCGAATGACAAAACTTTGTTCCCGCTTGTCAGGGTGTTCCTTACCATTTGGTCTAATCAATTTTCTTCGTGCAAGGATCAGTTGCTTTGCATTTGCATGTTTAACATCTTCGGCCTCCATGGTTACCTGCCAGAAGAATAAGTAAGGGGAAATAGTGGTGCCGAGGATGGCTACCAGTATTTCAATAAAATCTTTATCGAACCTGAGGGTTGGAATGAACGTATTCCGAAGAACTTGCGTCCAATCCGGATGAGTAAAAAATGGAACAGCAATGTATAAGAACATCGAAAGACACAGGTATTTCAAAAAGGTCACTATTTTTTCATAGGGCAGAAATACGATCAGTATGAACAGGATCAGGGTAAAAGCGACACTGAAAACCATTGGTTTAATAGAGGGGAAAATAAGATTTGCCACCGCCCCCATGCCCGCAATGTCAGCGCCAATGTTCAGGATGATTGCAGGGATACTGAACACCATCATCAGGTACAAAAGCCATTTCGGATAGTGTCTCTTTAACGTAGTAGTGAGGCCAACCGTTGTTACCAATCCTATGCGGGCGCACATTTCCTGGATGCCGGCCATAAGCGGAAAGGTTATCAATGCCGTCCAAAGCGTTTTTAACCCAAACTGGGCCCCTGCCTGGGAATAGGTGGCAATACCTGAAGGGTCGTCGTCACTGGCCCCGGTAATTAACCCGGGACCCAACACCTTCAATATTTTCTTCGTTTTTGCCAGAAACCCGGATGACCTGCCCATCGTTTTTATTTAGCATGCTTGTTTAATGCTTTCATAATTGCATTAATTTACATGCCAGGCATCCTAATTCGCAGTCCAGGCATTATCTTTTTCGTTGGCATCCATAAAAATGCCGCCATCCAGTTTCAGGGATTTGATCTGTTTTGCGGTTTTAATAGGTAGGGTGGTCTCTTTGGGGTTATGCTTCCAAACTATGGGGGTTTGATGAAAGCTTTCAGTTGACCCGTCATCATAGGTCGCGATCACATTAAAAGGAACGGCAAATCCACCCATGTTTTTAATATTCAGGGTATATCCTTTCGAAGTTTTGTCCACTTTGTCCAGCGCAAGATCAATGTAACCGGGCGTGAAGAACCAGTTATAAAAGAACCAATCCAGCTTCTTTTTAGAACCCTTTTCCATGGAATAGAAATAATCC
The DNA here is from genome assembly GCF_045805085.1 of Niastella sp. Lineage (NCBI taxonomy): Bacteria > Pseudomonadati > Bacteroidota > Chitinophagia > Chitinophagales > Chitinophagaceae > Niastella > Niastella sp. Next base: position 1,717 of record NZ_JBJMLX010000336.1, on the reverse strand, counting down.
CAGGGAATAGGATGTTTGCCATTCCAGCTATTCATATAGTTGTGCAGCGCCTTCTTAAACCGTTTATCGCCCAGCAGGTCTTTTAATGCAAGATAACTAAGCGATGGTTTGCCATAGGCATTATTGCCATTGCCAAAGGTAACATCGGGGCTGGGGGTAATGATGGGATTCTCTTTTGCATGCGGACCCAGGCTCCAGCGGGTAACCCGGAATTTTTTATAGAAATCATCAGCGGCTGTCTGGCCTTTCTCGGAAAGGCCGATCAGGTATTCAAAAGTGGTTGCCCAGCCTTCGTCCATAAATGCATAATAACTTTCGTTGGTGCCCATGTAAAAGGGAAAATAAGTATGCGCCTGTTCATGATCCTGTACCAATTGGGCAAAACCGAGGTCTGAGGTGTGGGAGTCATTGATCATCATCGGGTATTCCATATCTGCAAATCCCTGGAACACGTTTGATTTGGGATAGGGATAAGGAATGCCCGGCCAGTTCTTCGAAAACCAGGCTAACGAATATCTGCCGAACTGTACGGAATGATGAAAATCGACTGACGAATCCGCGAAGGCAGCCTGCATGCTTACCCGCCGTTTTTTGGCAACAACAACGCTTGCGGCATCCCAGTCGTAATGATCGCTGATACCGAGGGCAATATCGCTGATATTATTGGCCGCCCATTTCCACGTATTGGTGGCATTTTGAGCGGTGACCTTTTTATTGCTCCAATCCTGCCCGGTAACAACGTGTATGGTGGAATCGCTTGTCATGGACTGCTGCAGGCGTTCCGCAATGGCAGGTTGTAATACTTCTGCTGGATTCTGCAACGTGCCGGTAGCCCATACCATGAAATTTGCAGGTACAGTTACATTTACCGTATAGTCATTAAAATCATTATAAAACTCCAGGGAGCCCAAATGGGGCTGGGTATCCCAGCCTTTGTAATCGTCATAAACAGCCACCCGGGGATAAAAATAAGCGATATAAAAACTGGTGGAATCGATTATTCCTTCACGCCCTGCCCTGAACGAAAGATCATAATGCCAGGTAATGTTAAGCTTTATTGAATCGTGGGGCATTAAGGGCGCTGACAGATCAACCAGTTGATTGGTAGTGGTAGCCTTGCTGTTATCCCATGCCACTTTGTTTTCCCGGATCACTATCTCGTCAACCTTGAGCTTGCCGCTGGCCTGATGTGCATTCATTATCAATTTCATGTTCAGGCTTCTCAGCGTATCGGGGCTGTTGTTAAAATACACAATTTCTTCTTTCCCGCTAACAGTGCTGTCTGGCGGCATTACCGTTAAAGAAATAGTATAACGGCCATGATTCTGCCAGTATTTTTGGCCCGGTTTACCATTTACAGACCGGGTGCCATTTGCGTAGGCTTTTTGTATTTCGGCAGGCATGGTGAGGGTTTGCGCACCGGACTGCAATGCCAGGAATAAGGAAGCAAAGACGATAAAGAATCGGATCATATTTAATTACTAAAAATGTAAAATGAACGGTAAAGTAAATGAAAAAGCGATAACTGTAATAACCGCCTGAATAAATTTTAAGGTATTTTAATGGGAGCTGCTGTCTATGGGGGTTACGGTCCTATTCAAAATTTGTTAACTTTGTACCTTGTTAAACCGAATGACACCAATCTCCATTCTTCGTCACCGCACCAATAAGCCAGCAGTTAAAGCAAAAATAGTACTGCAACAAAACCTGTTCACCT
>NZ_JBJMLX010000335.1:0-2768 GCF_045805085.1 Niastella sp. | reverse complement strand
CTTTAAAATGATCTATGAGGTGGTGCATGCCAAACATCCCGAGATCACTATTATCGGCACTGTTGGACCGTTTCACTCCGGCGAAGATTATGACCTGGGCTGGAATTTTGCCAACGAGGTAAAGGTTGAAATGGTGGATGAGCATTATTATGAAAAACCAGACTGGTTTGTAAATAACCTTACCCGTTATGATAAATATTCCCGTGCCAACTCAAAAGTATATGTAGGCGAGTATGCCGCACATGATGTAAAACGCAGGAATACGTTGCGGTCTGCACTTTCAGAAGCGCTCTACATGACCTCGCTTGAACGCAATGGCGATGTGGTATTGTTTTCTTCGTACGCGCCCTTGCTGGGCCGCAGGGGGCATACCCAGTGGAATCCCAACCTGATCTATTTTACCGGAACGCAGATCTGTCCAACAATAAATTACTATGCGCAAAAGTTGTTCGCCAATAATGAAGGCGATATATATTACCACCATATTATTTCTGCCAATGTAGCAGATACCGCAAAAACTTTTGCCGCCTCCTGTGTAAAGGATAGTAAAACGGGCGATATCATTCTCAAAATAGTAAACACAGATGCTGTTAGCTTACCCGTGAAAATTAACCTGGCTGGTATGGGCGCGTTCAATCCCAACGCTGTTGTTACGGTGTTAAGCGGTGATCCTACGGCTGAGAACAGTTTTGAGAATACGCAAAACATAACACCGCAAACATCGAATCTTACTGTCAATAAGTCTTTCACCTATCAGGCTCCGGCCAGTTCATTAACCGTCATCAGGGTACATACAAGGTCAGTGGGTAAAAAGTAAATGTGGGTAAATAATCAATTGGTGGCACACAATAAAAAAACATAGTACAGAAGAGAAATTGGTCCCGACTTTGTTGGGACTATTCTTTTGCTAATTGAGGGTAATTAGTATTTTTGCTATGCACCTTGTACAATAGCGATCTGCCTGCCCATTAAAAAGCATTTAATCAGTACTATGAAAAAATTATGTCTTTTTCTATTGGGATCATTCATTTCCTGCCTCGCCATCTCCCAAAACCAATGCGAAGTATATGCATTGAAGTATTCCGCTATCATGCATGATTCAACAATTACCGCACACGAGAAAGACAGTGTGAACATAGATTTCATGATCTGGCTGATAAAAGGCAATGGAAAATATATTCTAATGGATGCCGGATATTTGTACAGTGTGGAATCAGCCAAAAGCTTTGATGTGATCGATGACCTTCGGCCCGATTCAACTTTGCAAAAGCTGGCGTTGAAACCAGAAGAAGTTACAGATATTATTTTAAGCTACCAGCACCTCGACCATATTAACAGCATCGATATGTTTCCCAACGCCCAGGTTTGGGTGCAGAAAGATGATTACACTTATTTCACCACTGCTGCGTGGCAGAAAGGTGGCGTAAACAGCGAATTCAACAGGAAGGAAGTAAAAAAGTTGATTGAGGTACACGAAAAAGGCCGGGTAACGCTGTTTGAAGGATATAATAAAGAGATCATCCAGGGGCTTAAGATCTTCCCCGGTTCAAGAAACCCCTCACTGCCGCAATATGCATTGATAAAAACAAGCCTGGGTAATATGGCCCTTGCTTCAGACAATATCTGGATCTATTACAATTCTGATTTTGTAACCCCGGCGCCATCGTTCCGAACCTTCGATGCCAATGGTTATATAAAAGCCATGCAAAAGATGCAAACCCTGGTAAACGATGAAAAACTCATTGTACCCGGTTATGAAGGTTCGGCCTTTACCAAATTCCCGATCATTACCGAGGGCGTTATCAGGGTGAAATAACTATAACCCCAGCACTTTCTTCAACTGCCCCGCAAACTGGTAATCATTTCTGGCATGCGGTACCTTCTGTTGCAAACCTGTTTTGCCAGATGCCTGCAGGTAGGTTTCAAAGCCTCCTTTTGGCACTACCGTGATCTTTAGTGGTTCAATAGCCTTATGCGTTACTACGTCTTTATATGAGAAGTTACGCGTGGAAATCTGGATGTCAAGCAGCCTCGCGAATTCTTCCAGATTATCAGGCGCCTGGCCAAACTCGATGAGCCATTCGTGATAGGGGAGAGAACCATCGTCTTTAATGTTGGGCGCCACCGTATATTCAACAATGGTGGCGCCACAGGCGGCGGCGGTTTCACTGATCGATTTTTCAGTTTCCTCTACAGTAACATGTTCGCCAAAGGCAGAAATGTATTGGGCAATTCTTCCGGTAATTTCAATGCGGTGCGGAAAAACGGTTTTAAAGCGAACGGTATCGCCATTGATATAGCCCCACAAGCCGGCATTGGTGTTTAGCACAAGGGCGTAATTGACACCAGGTTTTACTTCGTTCAGTGAAACCCTGTTCACATGTTCCTTCCCCAGCGTATCCACTTCCACAAATTCAAAGAAGATCCCATTGTTCAGGATCAGTTGCATGCCGCGTTCATTCAGGCGGTCCTGGTAGGCCAGCAGCCCTTCGGTGCTCGGATACGTTTCAAACACATCAAAAGGCATGTTGATGTATTTTTTTATTTCCGGCATAAAGGGTTCATAATCCATGCCGCTTAAGATGAGCAACTGGAAATTCGGGAATAGCTGGTTGAAATCCTTTCCTGTTTTTGCTTTTAGGGATCTGAGAAAGACGAGTAACCAAACCGGCATGGCTACAATGATGCGGATATCATTGGCATCTGCCAGATCGATCATGGCCTCGATCATTTCCTTATAGTCGGGAATGGCGTTTATTTCGTCTGAT
>NZ_JBJMLX010000334.1:0-4372 GCF_045805085.1 Niastella sp. | reverse complement strand
CTGGATAAATACCGGCATCCGGCAAACCAGGCGGAAGCGGAGCGTTACCCGAACATTAACTGGCAGGACCAGTTGGTGAAGAAGCACGTAATGTCTTACAACGGCAGTCTGAATATTTCAGGCGGTTCTCCGTTGGTGAAATACTTCACCGCAGTAGATTATTTGCATGAAGGCGATATTATTAAAAAGATAGACAACGGAAAATCGTATAAACCAGGCTACGGTTTCGACCGCGTGAATGCCCGTACCAACCTGGATTTCAATCTAACAAGATCAACTGTGCTCTCCGCTAACTTAGCCGGTTCTTATGGGGTAAAACAGGATGCCTATGGCCAGGACAGTTGGGAATACCGTATTTGGCAAAGCATTTATAATAACGCCCCCAATTTGTATTATCCCCGGTACTCAGACGGAGGCTGGGGCTACTTTCCCCTGGAAACGGTGTCTACCATAAATTCATTGGCGGTAATGGGTAATAATGGGGTGCGCAAAACTACTACTACCCGCATCACAACCGATTTTACTTTACGGCAGGATCTGAGTGCGATTCTGAAAGGACTGGCTGCAAAGGGCACGCTTTCTTTCGACAATTCGTTTGTGTCTCAGGGTGGCATTTATGACAATGGTAATATTCAACAGGAATACATTGACCCGGTTACCGGCGAAAAAAAATACAGCCAGTATTTAGGAACAAATCAATTCGACTGGATCCCACCGCGTTGGAACCCCAATGTTGATGCAGTACAAAACGCGGCTACGTACCGCAAATTGTTCTACCAGTTACAGGTAGACTATGCCCGCAGGTTTGGCAAACATGATGTTACTGCTATGGGTATGTTCAGCCGCGACAAATATGCTACCGGTAGCGAGTTTGAGCATTTCCGCGAAGACTGGGTGGGCAGGGTTACCTACAATTATGACGGCAGGTATTTTGCCGAATTCAACGGCGCCTATAATGGATCAGAGAAATTTGGTCCCAACTACCGTTTTGCCTTCTTTCCTTCCGCCGCAGCAGGCTGGATGATCAGCAATGAAAAATTTCTGCAAAACCAGACCTTCTTAAATACATTAAAACTGCGTGCCTCCTATGGACAGGTGGGTAATGATAATGTGAATGGCCGTTGGCTTTATATGACAACCTGGACCTATGGAGGTAATACGCCATTGGGGTCCTCGGCAGGTCAGAACAGTCCTTATAACTGGTGGGCCGAAGCACGCAGCAGCGTTGGTAACCCCGATATTCATTGGGAGAAGGTAACAAAGACAAATTTCGGTCTCGACTATGCCTTATGGAATGGCTTACTGTCGGGTAGTGTAGAGGTGTTCAACGATTATCGTACCGATATTCTTTTAGCCGGTACTTCCCGGTCAGTGCCTTCTTATTTCGGGGTGCAGCCGGCTACAGCCAATGTGGGTAAAGTGCGTAACAAAGGGTATGAAATGGAGCTTCGGTTTAGTAAAACATTGCCCAAAGGAGTAAGGCTGTGGGCAAACTTTTCCCTCACACATGCCAAAGATAAGATCATAGAAGCCGAAGACGCCCTGTTGTTGGATGATTACCAGAAAAAAGCTGGGAAATCGATTGGCCAGGCTTATTCCTATGTAAACAGCGGGTATTATAATACCTGGGACCAGGTGTATGGCAGTACAAAATTGAATACATACGACAACCAGAAATTACCCGGCAACCGGAATATGATAGACTACAATGGCGATGGCGTGATCGATAATAAAGATGCCGTGCCGTATGGCTATCCCGAACGGCCACAGAACACCTATAATGCTACCATTGGTGTTGAATGGAAAGGATTCAGCGCCTTCGTGCAGTTCTATGGGGTAAATAACATCAACCGTTATCTGCAACTGGTAAGTTTTTCCGGACAGTATCACTACGACAATGTATATAACCAGGGTTCTTACTGGACAAAAGACAATCCAAACGCCGATGTGCCCATGCCGCGTTATGCCAGCGTAATGCCTTATTATGGCACCACCTATTTATACGATGGGTCTTATTTACGATTAAAGAATGCAGAGGTCGCGTACACTTTTAAGTTATCTCAATTGAAAAGTATCGGCATTAACGCATTACGTGTTTATCTGAACGGCGATAACTTGTTGTTATGGACAAAAATGCCCGACGATCGCGAAGTAAGTATGGGCGCAGCCACTGCATACCCAACCATCAGGCGTTTTAACCTGGGGTGTAATCTAACTTTTTAAAAGCTTGCTATATGAGAAGGTATCCACATATGATTTTTGCCTGTATTTTATTAGGGCTAACGATGTTGCCTGCCTGTAAACGTTATCTCGACAGGGCGCCTGCAGCAGATGTTTCCCCAACCGACGCCTATATAAACTTTACAAACTTCCAGGGTTTTACTGAAGAAATATATTCCCTGGTCCCCGAATACACCAGTAAAACCTGGGCTTGTGACTGGATCCTGGGTGACGAGATCATTCATAAGACCGGTGTTACCTGGTTAAATGAACAATTGGATAATGGAGATTCCTGGTCCTGGACAACCGGCGAATGGATCTCCTGGCTGGATGCGCCCAACTATAACCCCGACCCAACCACTGGCTTTGGCAAAGGATTGTGGCCAAACTCCTGGTATGGCATTCATAAAACAAATTTAGGATTGGCCAACCTCGATAAACTCGATGGTACGCAGGAAGAGAAAGATCTGATCAAAGGCCAGTTATTGTTTTTCCGGGGCTGGTTTCATTTTCAGCTAATGACGTATTGGGGCGGGCTTCCATACATCGATACGGTTTTGTCGCCCAGTGCAAAATTAAATTTGCCGCGCCTCGCTTACCAGGAGATGGCCGACCGCGTTGCTGCAGACCTTCGGGCAGCGGCCGATCTGTTGCCCGTTAACTGGGATAATACAGAAGCCGGCAAGGCTACCCTGGGCAAAAATCAACTCCGCATTACGAAACTGGCTGCGCTGGGATACCTGGGTAAAAATTATTTGTATGCGGGTAGCCCGTTAATGAACAAGGCATCAACTGGCAATGCAGGATATAATATCAATTACTGCAAAAAAGCGGCGGATGCATTTGCTGAGTTATTGAAGTTGGTTGATAGCCGTGCCACCTGGGTCAGGTTGATTGATTTTGCCCATTACAGCGATCTTTTCTTTACGAATGGAGGAAGTTTTATCCCCGGTTATCCGGAAGCCATCTTCCAGAATCCCGTATATAGCTCCTGGTTTGCCGGTTGTCCATGGGGGCCAAGCTCCATTTTTGCCGAAGGGAATATCGGTGGAGGGTATGCCTCACCGAATACAAGGTTTGTACAAAATTATGGCATGGCCAATGGTTTGCCGATCGATGATCCGCTGTCGGGTTACGATCCCGCCAATCCCTGGGTAAACCGAGACCCGCGTTTTTATCACGACATCGTCATTGACAAAGACCAGATCATAAAAGGGTCTGCGCCGGCCGACAAAGAAAAGTTCCGCTACGCCAACCTGGCTAACAATGGATTCAGTCGTGATAATTCGGCGATCGGGCGTACCGGTTATCTGCTGCGGAAACTCACGCCGATGTCCGCCAACAATATCGACAATTTCCCTAATAACTATATGCATCTGTCGTATATGCGCCTGGCAGATGTATACCTGATGTATGCAGAAGCCGTATTGCAAGGTTATGGTTCAGCAACCAGCACAGGGCCCAATTATATCACTCCTGAGGACGCACTCAACAAAATAAGGGACCGTTGCGGCGCCGGCAGGGTGGCCGCGAAGTATGTAGCAGATAAGGATAAGTTTATGGGTGAGATTATCCGGGAGCGTGCCATGGAGTTGGGGTTTGAAGAAGAATTCCGCTATAACGACCTGCGCCGCTGGCTGCTTGCGGGGCAACAGCAATACAGGGAAAAAACTTCAATAGATTTTGACCGCGATGGCACTGGAAAACCGGTCAACGTAAGGGAAAAAGTATTGGTGACCCGCAAGTTTGAAGATAAAAATTACTGGTTGCCGCTGAAAATAAACGATGTAAATCTTTACCTCTCGTTCAGTCAGAACGCCGGTTATTAAATGCGTTTGTTTGTAAAGCTTAAAAGGAAAATAATGAAAAAAAATATACTGGTTGCCATGCTGGTCACCTGCGGATTGAGCTTGGGTGTTATAGCGCAAGCCCAGGAGCAAACAGCAACCAACAACAACAATTCACCAGCCTCGGGTAGCGACTCCGTGGTGCATGTGGCGTATAAGGCCGTTGACAGGAAAGATCTGCCTGGTGCGGTTTCTATGTTGAACCCGCCGCAATATCTCGACAAACATTATGGAACTTACCCGTTGGAAGGTACAGCTGCGTTCATTGGAGGCAGTAATTTTTGGAATCTGGGTACGGCGCTCGT
>NZ_JBJMLX010000333.1:0-6435 GCF_045805085.1 Niastella sp. | reverse complement strand
TAGGAAGCACGCGCATTTTTTGCCGCTATGCCGTTCTGTACCCAATTTGAACTGAAATCGTAGATGAGATTGTTGGCTAACAGGTTTTCTTTACCGGCAGCACCCAGTGCCGAATTCAAAATACCATAAATATAGCTGCCAAAAGCAGCTATATGAAAATTATGGATTTTGTTATTGATAACTTTTACATGCTGGTCAAACAGGTTCAGGTAAACGCCCGAGACCTTGGTGGTGGCATGCGGGCCGCCCTGCAGGTCATTGCCATCCACCACAGTGCTATCGTTATAATTCAATTGAATACAGCTGGTATAGGAGTCGGAAATAAGATTGTTCAGGATCTTATTGCCCTGCATTAATACGGCAGCACCGGAAACAGGGGCGCTGTTTAGCGTAATGCCTGTTCTTCCGCCGGAAATTGTATCGTTCTGAATAAGGTTATTATCGCAATTACTGGTACCGGTAGCTGTTGCTGCACCGTGGTTACCATTTATTACAATGCCTTCGTTATTGTCGGGCGTTGTAGTGTTTGTTGGAAGAATGATCCTGCAGTTCCTGATAATATTATTATCTGAGTTATTTAGTAAATGAAAACCATAGCCAAACTGGCCGGCTGCCTGCGGGGTAATTCTGATCTTATCAAAAGTTACATAACTGAGGTTATCCAGTTTCACCCCTGCCCGGTTATTGGTATTGTTAGAAGTAAAGGACAGCGTTACGCCATTACAGTTGAAAGTGAGGGTATTGGCGGCATTGGTACCAATCCTGCTATCGAGCGTGATCTGTTCGTTGTACGGCCCGGTACCTGCCGTTACATTAAATGTAATGGGACCGTTCAGTCCGTTTTGCATGTAAGCAACCGCATCGGTAAATGAATGGAAATTGGAACCACTGGTTGGCAATGTGGAATTGATGGTGTAGGTGCCTGACACCTGCGCATGTGCTGCATACAAGAAAGATAATTGAAGGCATAGGCAAAGACAAAGCACGTGCAATGCGTTTCTCATAGCTGATTAATGGATTTTAAAATCAAAGGGATGGCGCCCGCAAAGAAGCCCATCCCTTTTTATAAACTATTTTGTTAAAAGCATTCTTTCCACAAAAACATCATTACCCGATACCACTTTTACTGTATACACGCCTCTTGACCAGGAACCAAGATCGTTCATTTTGATCGTTGAATAACCTTTTTGCGCATGGGCATTGGTTGACCTCATCAGTTTTCCGCTAACATCATAAATAAATACCTGTACCTGTTTATCGGTATTGGAAGCAATATTTACCGATACCACATTCTTTACCGGATTGGGCGCCAGGGTTACCGATAATTTATTAACAGCTAAAGACAGTTCAACCACTTTACTGTAAGTGATGTTGCCATTGTTGCCGGTTACTTTTATGCGGTAGTATACCTTCGAAGCGTTTAAACCAAATACTCCATCATTAGCCTTATAAGCTGCGTATGTTGAACGGGTATCAGCATTCACGGTTCCTGCCAGGGTATAATGAACGCCGTCGGTACTTCTTTCAATGGTAAAATATTTTACATCATTATTTGCAGTCACCGACCAGTCAAGACCAACCAACCCGTTATTGAGCAACCCGGTTACATTTATTTTGTTGCTGGCCAGCACCACACAGGTTGGATCGTAGGTTAAGGTGGCGCTGTCAACAGCATAGGCCGGGCAACCGTTTGCCAGCGTTTGAATTACCTTATAAGTACCGGCCTTATCTACCTTTATACTATCGAAACCGTTGTTATATACAATATGGCCATCTGCTGTAGTCCAGGTATAGAATGAAGTTGAAAAGGGGTCGGTAACTAATATATCGGCAACACCGGAGGCGCCGCAAAGTACAGGTTGATCCGCCGCAACATCCACAGCTGGTGGTAAAAAGAAATCGAACGGTGAAATAAAGTCTTTCAATTCTGAAGTGAATGAGGTGGAACTTCTTGTTTTTACCATTACTTTACTGAACGGGATGCCGCATGGCGTTTTTCCCATCAAACTAACAGGATCAAGACCGAGCACGGTAAGATTTATTCCAAATTCCATAAACTGGCCTGCAGAAAACTGCGTTACCACAGTACCGTTGGCGCGTGGCAGCTTGTATGGGCCTGCCCAGGTAGAACCGGCGTTCTCCGTACCAAAATAAAACGGGTTGGCGTTTTTCGGTTGAATGCCTGCATAGCCATATTGTGCATTGTTACTGGCGCCATCAAAAGTGCCGGTCCAGGCAAATGTCGCCGGCGTTTGAGATAATGTAGCATGATCTACCCAAATACGCGCTTCAATGGAGGTAAGATCTGAGCTGCTATAATTAGCCGCAAAGATCATATCGCCTGCCTGTGTTACATTACCGGCTGCATCAAATTTCCAGGAGGTATGCCCTGCATCAGGGCCATAGCCGGTAAATTTTAGAGTGCTGCGGGTATAAAATATATCGGTCTGGTATAATTCAAAATCAAAATAACGGTCACCGCCCGTACCTTCTATAGCCACCGCACCAAACAGCCAGAGCGGGTCAGTCTGATTATAATTGGGCCCTTGCCGTCTTAAGTGCAGGTATACGTCGAGAATGTCATCTTTTTGAAGCACATTAACCGTCCCCCCTGTCCAGTCTACCGGGCTGTCGCCATTTTTATCGGAGCCTGCGCCATAGGCAGTCTGGTCAGAACCGTGATAATCCCTTACAAAAACCGCATCAATTAAAGTTCTTTGGTTTGTTTGATAAAAGGCAGGATATGCCATCTTACGGAAGAACGGGATGTTTCTGTTGGCAGCGTTCGCATAACCGGCCACAATAGCAGCCGCGCCTGTTGTGTCAATCACAAATATACTGTTGTTGCCATTGGGGATCTGTTCGTAGTACCAGTCGTCGCAGTCAGAACAGGGGCTTGAGGCAGTAACGAAGACATTGTGTTGTACATCGGCATCTATCCCGAATCTTCCCTGAGTGGTGGGCGTTATGATCTGCGTGTTACCCGCACAGGCACAGATCGACATAATTAGGTAGAGTACAGTTTTTTTCATAAATACGGATTAATATAAATTGTACTAAATCCATTGTCAATATCAGGATCTCAATCAGTCGGACAGGTATCATTGCCAGTAAACAGCCTGGCTAGCCAGGATCACTTATATTGAAAATAGTTTAGACTAACTTTTTTGGTTGGGATGCCCATACCCTTCATGTATTTATCACCTTAACTTATGCGGATCTTTTGAGGCATTTGGATATTATAGGACTGGAACAAATATATAAATTAAGATTATAGATAAATTTAATTATATATAATCTAAGACATATCTTTCTTTTTAAGTAAGTGTATCTATATAGTATCTCAGCTGTTTCTGAAGGGCCTTGAAGAAACACGAAAGGAATGCAGAAGAAGACTCATTTTACAATCGCAACAGACCCACCTTGTACAAAGTGTTCACCGGTTTATTATCCCAAAACAATTCAAAGTCCTGGAGCCCGGCGGCGTTGTAGCTGTCCGTTACATCCTGTAAGGTTAGCATTTTGGGATTGTTGATAGATAGTGCATTCAACATCCCGGCCAGCCAGTCGCCTTGTTCGCGGTCGACACTGATACTGACCTTTGCACGTTTGTCCTGAAAGGTTAGGGAGGTCATTTCCCAGCTATTGCCTTTTTTACTTTTGGTGAAGTGTTCTACGATGGGCGGTTTGCCCAGGTATACAATGCGGCTGGTGGGTTTGGCCGCTGTATATATTTCCTGTTCCAGTACTTTTTGAATATAGTCAGGCGCTACTTTGGTTTTAGGCACTTTAAACTCGAACCATTTTGACAGTGGTTCATTGAGGCCGACGCCATGCATATAGTTGAACAGTGATTTTTTCAGTCCAAATGCAAACGCCTCATGTTCGGCGCCTGATTCATCGATGTGCACCAGGTCGTTGTTGGCAAAAGCGCCCACCAGGGCTGATTCTCTTTTTACCTTGAATTTCTCCGGTTGCATACCGACGGGACTGTGCACCGTCATGGTGAACAAATGCCAGAAGGCCGACTGCAGGATACCGGCGGCGAATAACTGCCGAACCATTTCCAGGGAGTCGATGGTTTCCTGTTCGGTTTGCGTGGGGAAACCATACATCAGGTAAGCATGTACCATAATGTCGGCCTCTGTAAAATGTTTGTTCACCTGGGCCACCTGTGCTACTGTAATGCCTTTTTGGATCAATTCCAGCAGGCGGTCGCCGGCCACTTCCAGTCCGCCGGAAACGGCAATACAACCGGAGCGTTTCAACAACAGGCAAAGATCGCGGGTAAAACTTTTTTCAAAACGCACATTGGCCCACCAGCTCACTGTTAGTTTGCGGCGAATGATCTCCAGTGCCAAAGCCCGCATCATGGCGGGTGGCGCGGCTTCATCTACAAAGTGAAAACCGTTCTGCCCTGTTTGTTTCATCATTTCTTCCATGCGGTCTACCAACAGCGAAGCCGCAATGGGCTCATAGAGTTTGATATAATCGAGGGAGATATCGCAGAAAGTGCATTTGCCCCAATAGCAACCATGCGCCATAGTGAGTTTGTTCCACCGGCCATCGCTCCACATCCGGTGCATGGGGTTTACTACTTCAATGGCAGAGATATATTTATCGAGCAGAAAATCGCTGTAATCGGGTGTACCCACCTGCGCCTGTTTGTAATCGGTGCAGCTGTTGTTATTGATGTATTGCACGGCGCCGTCCTGTAACGTAAAGGTTCTTTTCAACTCCGCTGGGGCCCGGTGGCCTTCCACCAGTTGCACCAGTTGTTCAAGCGGCGCTTCGCCATCGTCGAGGGTTATATAATCATAGAACTCGAACACCCGCGCATCGGAAAGCGAGCGTAATTCGGTATTGGCGAAACCGCCGCCCATGGCCACCTTCACGCCGGGATAGTTTTGTTTGATCCATTGTCCGCAGCGCAGAGAGCTGTACAGGTTACCGGGGAAAGGAACGGAAATAGCCGCCAGTTTGGGCTGCAGCTTTTCCATGTGCGCTTTCAGCAATCTAATCAGCAATTCATCTATAAAAGTATACTCCTGTTGCAGGGCGGTGTACAGTTCGTCGAAGCTGTTGGCAGAACGGCCCAGTTTTTCGGCATACCGGCTGAACCCAAAATGCTCATCCACACACTCTCCTATCAGGTCCGACAGGTCTTCGAGGTACATGGTGGCAAAGTGCTTGCCTTTGTCCTGCGTACCCATGGAGCCAAAGGCCCAGTCCAGGTCTTCCAGCTGCGCAAAACGGCTGGCTTCGGGCAAAAAATCCCGTTTGCATATACGGTGCGCCAGGGTTGGGTTATGACCCTGTAAAAATAGTATTACATCGTTGATGGTATGAATATAATCGTCCTGCAGGGCCACCATACGGGCGGCATTTTCAGACAATGGCTTATTCAGCTGGTTGATGCGGTTGAACAGTTCCTGCAGTCCTTCCCGGCAGAACAGGGCCAGCGTTACCTCTATGCCCAGATCGCTCTGGAAGGAACGGATATTTTTGGTATTCAGAAACCCCTTCAGATAAGCCGTTGCCGGATACGGCGTGTTAAGCTGCGTAAAAGGCGGCGTAATCAAAAACACAGGAACACTCAAGATCGAATAATTTCGGCAAAATTACGCTAAAAAGTGGGTTTTAGTCCACTTACCGCATCAACATCACCGTCCCCTTATTCTTTATCACGCTCCCTGTTGACGTGGTGATCACCATAACATACACATAGGCGCCGGATTCGGCAACCTGTCCGGCCAGCGTACCATCCCAACCGGCATTAACATCGCGGCTTTCGAATACCTTTTGCCCATAGCGGTTAAAGATCATCAGGTTGAATGAGTGGGGCACATCACTTGTTTTAACATGCAGCACATCATTACGTCCGTCCCTGTTGGGAGAAAAGGCATTCGGCAGGTTATAGCCAGACAAACTACCAACCGAACACCCCGACCCTATTTTTAACGCAACCTGTGCCGTGGCCGTACAACCATTGGCATCGGTACCGGTAACCGTATACACGATATCGTTCTGTATATGAACGATGGGGTTATTTGTTGCAGCATCTGACAAATTTGTTGCAGGACTCCATTGATAGGTGGAAGCGCCTGACGCATCCAACGTAACCGTATTGCCGGCGCACAAATTGCCGGTAACTGGCTGAATGGCCACTGTTGGATTGCCATTCACCGTTACAGTTATTGCTGTACGCGGGCTTTCACAACCGCTTGTTTGACTTACATAATAAGTAGTGATGCCGTTGGTGGCAGTAGAAGGAACCGGCGCAGTGGAAGAACCAGTACCTGTTGTAGCATTTGTATACCAGAGCAGGTTGGCGCCCGTTGCTGTTAATGCTACCGCAGTAGCATGCTGGCAATAGGTGGGTGAAGCAGCTACAGGAGCAGCAGGCGCCGCATTCACCGTTACGGTTACAGGCGC
>NZ_JBJMLX010000332.1:0-12907 GCF_045805085.1 Niastella sp. | reverse complement strand
TTTTCAACCATTTGTTCTACCAGGGGCATGCTGCCGCTTTTTTCAGGCGAAATGTCATTGATGATATTCTTCATACAGTTCACCACAATATAATCGGGGGTGAAACGGCGGGAGATATAGCCGGGAAAAACCTCCTGGCCCATGTTGCTTTTGTATAAGGAGTAGTTATTGCCCATGTGCAGCTGCAACCCTACAGCCAGCGCATCGCGGGTGATCACATCGCTGTAGCCTTCCATGGGGCCAATGTAAGTGATGATTTGCGAGGGCGTTTTATAAGCGGGAAAATAATATTTTACAAACTGCAAACCCTTTTTTACATCATTTTCAATAGCACTGAAATCCTTGAAAACCTGGTCGGCCGAATCTTTAACCGGCTTGTAGTCGCCAATGAACTTTTTCAACAATGCCTGTTCCTGCAGGCTGGTATCGCTGAGGCCGGGCAGTTCCATGATGTTGTATAAAAAATCACCCAGGAAAAGCGGGTATTTGGGTCCCAGGTGCTCCATGGAGGTCATGATATGATTGGTATCTATGGCAAAGAAATCCTGTTCGAACCGCTTTACGGTAAGGTCAACTTTTATATTCGATACATTGGGAACGTCTTTGTCTTTACAGGAAAATAATCCGGCAATGACCAACAGTGCTAATCCGGTTCGTTTCATCTTGGAATGATTATTTTAACGCTTAACGCCAAAAGCTTAACGCAGAACGGCAAGTCCCTAGTATTCCGTCTTCCGCTTTCTGCGTCACCCGCCGTCCGCGTGTCGCTGAAGCTTTAGCGGAGGCGCAAGCTTTAGCGTAGGAGGGCCTTTAACATTTGGGCCTGCAATATAGCTCATATCGGGCTGTTGTATCTCTATTCACATTCGCGTAAATTTGTACGCAGAATGTAAAAGCGGGGTACCCGTTTTGTTAAACCCAACATATTCAAATGAAAATTGCCATTGCGCAACAGAATTATCATATAGGGAATTTTGAAGATAATACCCGCAAAATAATGGGGGCTATACAGTATGCCAAAAGCCGTAAAGCTGACCTGGTTATTTTTTCTGAGCTAAGTATCTGTGGTTATCCGCCCCGCGATTTCCTGGAATTCGACGACTTTATAAATGAATGTTATAAAGCTATTGATATTATAAAAGAACAGGCCGATACCATTGGGGTAATTATCGGCAGTCCGCAACGCAATCCATCAAAAGAAGGCAAAGACCTGTTTAATACCGCCTGGTTGCTGTACGATAAAAAAGTGGCCGGGGTAGCGCATAAAACCCTGTTGCCAAACTATGATGTGTTCGATGAGTACCGGTATTTTGAGCCGGGCTATGAATGGAATGTACTGGAGTTTAAAGGAAAGAAAATTGCGTTGACCGTTTGTGAAGATATCTGGAACCTGGGTGATAATCCATTATACCGGCAATGCCCCATGGATGTACTCATCACCCAGCAGCCCGATCTCATGATCAATATTTCTGCTTCCCCCTTCGATTATGACCACGACCAGGACAGGGAAGAGATTGTAAGGGCAAACGTGATAAAATATGGGCTGCCCATGTTTTACTGCAATGCCATTGGTTCGCAAACAGAGATCGTGTTCGATGGCGGCAGCCTGGTAATGGACGCCAACGGACAGATCGTAAAAGAAATGAAATATTTTGAAGAGGATTTTGCCATTGTGAACCTCGACGAGATTGAAGTGCAAAAGGCCAAGCGTAAACCAATGAAGGCCGTTCCCGAGTTTGATAAAGACATGCGCGTAGGTAAAGTGGAAGACCCCGATAAGATCATAGAATACCTCACCAGCGATGAAAACATCGGCCAGATAAAAGAGGCATTGATCCTGGGCATCAGGGATTATTTCCGCAAAATGGGTTTTACCAAAGCGATCCTGGGCAGCTCAGGTGGTATTGATAGTGCAGTAACTCAGGCGTTGGCTACCCGTGCCCTGGGTCGTGAAAATGTACGGGCCATTTTATTGCCTTCGCATTTCTCTACATCCCATTCGGTAGAAGATGCAGAACAGTTGAGCAAGAACCTTGGCAATCCCTATGATATTGTACCCATAAAAAATGTGTACGATTCACTGTTGCATACCCTGCAACCCGTCTTTGGCGACCTGCCATTCGGGTTGGCCGAAGAGAATTTACAAAGCCGTACCCGTGGTAATTTGTTAATGGGTATCAGCAATAAGTTCGGTTACATCTTATTGAACACTTCCAATAAAAGCGAACTCAGCACGGGGTATGGCACCTTGTATGGTGATATGGCCGGCGGGTTAAGTGTGTTAGGTGATGTATACAAAATGCAGGTATATGCACTGGCTAATTACCTCAATCGCAATGGGGAGATCATTCCGGAAAATATTATCACCAAACCACCGTCTGCCGAGCTGCGCCCCGATCAAAAAGACAGCGATAGCTTACCCGATTATGCAGTGTTGGATAAGGTATTGTATCAATACATTGAAAAGCGTAAAGGGCCCAAAGAGTTGATTGCAATGGGCATCGATGAAGCGCTCGTACGCCGCATTCTAAAACTGGTGAATACCAACGAATATAAGCGCAATCAGTTCTGCCCTATCATTCGAGTGAGTTGTAAAGCGTTTGGGGTAGGCCGTAGGTTGCCAATTGTAGGAAAGTACTTATCGTAAATAAAATGAAAAAAGGACTGTCGACACCCGGCAGTCCTTTTTTTATTTGGTATAATATAATTAATATCTTCTAAAGGTCGAGGTTATTGTAACTACAAAACCAGATACGTTAGTGATTTGTTCATAAACCAGGGTGCTTCTTGTAAGTGATCTTACAGTGAAGTCATTACCTGCAATTGTAAGAATATTACCATTTACTGACCAGTAGTCCGAACCAGCACCAGCAGGTACACATTGAGTACCGGCATCAACATATGTAGCAGTTAAGTCGCTTTTTAAAACAACCTGATCGTCCATTTCGCAAGGTTCATAATTATCACTTGTTACATCCTGCTCCACAGTACCAGCGGCTTTTGCTTTTACAGATATAATTGTATAAGTACCTACCAGGTTGTCTTTTGTAATTGCAAGTACATCATTGTTTTTTGTACAGGCACTAAACGTGGTAATAACTAATAAAACTAAAACAAGAAGTTTAGTAAATGTTCTATTCATAATGTATCGGATTTTTTAGGGTATATGAATTGGGCCGGAAAATAAACAGCATTTGCGCTGCTTTATTGTGTACTTGATGATTTTTTTATCTATGTTTTATATAGGTAAACCCCTATTATGGCAGGGCCACCTAATAAAAAAGCAAAAGCCCTCCCGACATGTCGGGAAGGCTTTAATCTTGTTTTAATTCGTTAAACTATTAGTGCTTTAGATATAGTTCAATAGTAATAGGACCAAAACCTGGAACCGTTGTGTCTTTCTGGATCCGTAACCTGGTAGTGGTCAGTTCAGCGACTTTGAAGGAACCCGTAAAGGCGCTGCCAAAAAGCGGATCAGGACTATACAGCGTTGCTCCATTGTCTTTAAACCACCATCTGAAGGCCGTTGTTTGCGGATCGCTTGCATTGCATTTGGTAGCGCCTGCATTCAATACGCCGGTGCTATCACTTTTGAAGGTAATGGTATTGTCTTTATCACAGGGTTGTACGGAGGAGCTGACAATGGCCGGGCCAACGGAGTCATACTTCCAGGTGGCGCTGGTTATTAACTGCATCTTTGTGTTAGAGTCATTAGAGTTATTATGGTCTTTTTTGCAGGCATAGAGGATAAAACCAATTGAAAGCAGTGCGAATACATATTTTTTCATCTTAACAGTTTTAGATTTAAATAGCCGGTTCTCAAAATTGGGTAATTACGGCCACTAATATGAGCAAATTTTATTCCTTTTCCGTTGATTTATGAGCAGCCAGTTCGTAAATTACTGCAACTACAAATTAGCCAGTTTATTGTATGTTGTCAAACATGTTTATTTTTATTGATTTTAGTGTTGTTTTTACAAGTTGGCAAGCACTTTGCAAAGGCATTGACGTATTTTCATAACTGATTATCAATCATTCATACTAAACCCCGTATATGCTATTAACAGCAGATGATATCCGGCAGCTCAATGAAAAAATACAGTACCAGAGCGCTTTTATCGACCGGCTCCGCGACGAAACAGCCAGGGTTATTATTGGGCAGCATCATATGCTCGACAGGCTGATGATAGGTCTGTTAAGCAACGGGCACGTTTTGTTGGAAGGGGTACCGGGTTTGGCTAAGACCCTCACCATTAAATCGCTGGCACAGGCGATCAAAGCCAAATTCAGCCGTATTCAGTTCACCCCCGATCTGTTACCGGCCGACGTAATTGGTACGATGATCTATCATCAGCAAAAAAATGAATTTATAGTACGTAAGGGGCCTATTTTCGCCAACTTCGTACTGGCCGATGAAATTAACCGCGCCCCGGCAAAAGTGCAAAGCGCCTTGTTGGAAGCGATGCAGGAACGCCAGGTAACAATTGGCGATACCACACATAAACTGGATGAACCCTTTCTTGTACTGGCCACACAAAACCCGTTGGAGCAGGAAGGTACCTATCCGTTACCGGAAGCCCAGCAGGACCGGTTTATTATGAAAGTAATTGTTGATTATCCCACCAAAGAAGAAGAACAGATCATCATCCGCCAGAACCTCCAGGGAGAAAAAGGGCCTCAGGTGAGCCAGGTAGTGTCGATGCAGGAAATAAAAGAAGCAAAGGACCTTGCCCGCCAGATCTACATGGATGAAAAAGTTGAGAATTATATCCTCGATATAGTATTTGCCACCCGCTTTCCCGATAAATACAAACTGGAAAAATTAAAACCACTGATCGCTTATGGTGGATCGCCCCGCGCCAGCATTAACCTGGCACTGGCCGCCAAAGCACATGCATTCCTCAACAAGCGTGGATTTGTTATTCCTGAAGATGTGCGCAGTATTTCAAAAGATGTATTGCGCCATCGTCTTGGTTTAACCTACGAAGCCGAAGCAGAGAATGTAAATGTTGAGAATATAATTGACGACGTTTTACGTGTAATACAAGTACCATAAAAAGGCACCCTATTCCCTATTATGCTAACTACAGCCGAAATAATAAAAAAGGTTCGTGAGCTGGAGATCAAAAGCAAAAAGCTCACCCGGCATTTGTTTACGGGCGAGTACCACAGTGCTTTTAAGGGCCGGGGTATGTTGTTTAAAGAAGTACGCGAATACCAGGCAGGCGACGATATCCGGTTTATTGACTGGAACGTAAGCGCCCGCTTTAACCACCCGTTCAGCAAGGTCTTTGAAGAAGAACGCGAACTGTCGGTAATACTGCTGGTTGATGTAAGCGCCAGCTCCCTGTTTGGCACTACGCATGCCCGCAAAAAAGATCTTATAACCGAGGTGGCCGCCATAATGGCGTTCTCCGCCATCAGTAATAACGATAAGGTAGGCGTACTGTTCTTTAGCGATGTGATCGAGAAATTCATTCCCCCAAAAAAGGGAAGAGACCATGTGCTCTACATCGTTCGCGAACTGTTAACGGCGGAGCCAAAGAACAAAGGCACCCGTATAGGCCATGCTTTGCAGCGGTTGAATAACACCGTTCGGCAAAGCAGCATCGTTTTCTTATTAAGCGATTTCCTGGATAATGATTTTGAAGATGGATTGAAGGTAGCCGGTAAAAAGCATGATGTGATAGGCATAAAAGTGTATGATAAAATGGATATGCAATTACCCGATGCCGGTTTAATGGAAATTGAAGATGCCGAAAACGGGGCCCGCAGCTGGATAGATACCAGTGATTACCTGGTTCGCCAACAATACGAAGCCGCTTTCTTTAATCATACAAACTATTGTAAAAACATCTTTGTGCGGGCTGGTTGCGAACTCCTGCATATACGCACCGGTGAAGATTATGTAAAAGTGCTGCAGAAATTCTTTGTCGGGCGTAACCGGTAATTATGAAAAACCCTATTCTCAATATTATCCTTATTGGTTGTTTACTCACCAGTCCGGTTTATATGATGGGCCAGGTACTGGCCCGGGCATCGGTAAACCGCGATCAAATTCTTATTGGGGAACCCATTAAACTAACCTTTGAAGTACGAATTCCGCTGGGACAATCTTACAGCTGGTTTAACCTGGATACCATTCCTCATTTCGACATCATTGCAAAAGGCAAAACCGATACTACCGATAATATCGATGGTAAACAATTTCACCAGGAGCTCACCATCACCAGCTTTGACTCAGGCACCGTTGTACTACCACCACTGATCTTACAGGTAAATGGAAAATCATATGCTACCGATTCTATTCCTATTGAGGTGAGTTACGCGCAACTGGATATTTCAAAAGATTACCGCGATATAAAAGAAATTGAGGAAGTGCCCAAGCCTAAATGGATGGATTGGATTCCCTGGATGCTTGGCATATTTACTTTAATTGCTATTGGCGTTATTGTTTACCTCTTACGAAAACCAAAGAAAGCGGCGCCTGTTGCACAGCAGCCCCAGCCAAAATTAGGCCCTTATGAGGAAGCCTTACAGGCGCTGGAAGAATTGCGCAAACAGGGGCTGCAGAATGGCGAAATAAAAACGTATTACAGCCGGTTGAACGATATTCTGCGCGTGTTTATGTTCCGTAAAATGAAAGTGGCTACGCTGGAAAAAACAAATACAGAGTTGATTGGCCAGCTGCGTCAGACGCCAATGGATAAAGAAAGTTTCAATCAGCTGGTACAAGCTTTACAGATCGCAGATTTTGTAAAATTTGCGAAGTATCAGCCAGATGAAAAAGATAATGAAAGAAATTTTGCCGTAATTGAAACGGCTATCAAAACACTAAACAATATTTCCTGACCCTTGCTGTACAATTGGTTTGAACATATAACATTTGCATATCCTGAAGTATTCGGATTATTTGTACTGATACCGGCTATGCTATACTGGTACCTGAACAAGTATGATCGCAAACAGGGGGCGCTGAAAGTATCGTCACTGGCGGTTATTCGTAAAAGCAGTTCCTGGAAAAGTACTTTTCGGCATGCGCCATTTGTGATCCGCCTGCTGGCCGTGTGCTGTATCATTATGGCTATGGCCCGTCCGCAAACCCGTAATGATGAGGAATTGAAGAACGGACAGGGGATAGACATTATACTTTGCCTGGATGTGAGCGGTAGTATGCTGGCGCAGGATTTTTTACCCGACAGGCTTGAAGCATCCAAAAATATGGCGGCAGCCTTTGTAGATATGCGCCCCACCGACCGCATTGGGGTGGTTATTTTCTCCGGTGAAAGTTTTACCCTGGTGCCATTAACCACCGATAAGACAGTTTTAAAAACCCAGATCTTTAACATCAATCGCGGACTGCTGGAAGATGGTACTGCTATAGGCGATGGCCTGGGCGTAAGTGTTGACCGGTTAAAAAGCGTAAAAACAAAATCGAAGGTGATCATTCTGCTCACCGATGGGGAAGACCAGGGCGGCCGTATTGATCCCCTGGCTGGTAAAGAACTGGCAAAGGCCTACGGCATTCGGGTATATACTATTGGAGTGGGGTCTGAAGGGTATGCACCCGTGCCTACGGCAGATGGCACCCGGCAGCAAAAAGTGAACATTGATGAAAATCTGTTGCGGATGATTGCTACCGAAACCGGTGGTTTGTATTTTAGGGCAAGGGATAATGAAAGTTTGAAAAATATCTATTTAGAAATAGACAAGCTTGAAAAATCACGCATAGAAGTTACTTCATTGAAACGGTATACCGAGCGATTTTTTCCCTTTGCATTTGCCGCCGCAGCCTTAATGTTCCTGGAAATATTCCTGCGATATACTTTATTTAAGAAATTTCCGTGACATTTATGCTCCAATGAAAGCAATCGTATACCGGTCAACCGGCAGTTGGTACAATATAAAAACAGAAACGGGCAAGGCGATGAGTGCCCGCATTAAAGGGGTTTTCAAAATTGACAATATTACCTCCACCAACCCCATTGCCGTGGGTGATGAAGTGATGATTGATATAGAAAGCGAATCGGCCAATACGGCTATCATTACTGAAATTCTTCCCCGGCGTAATTACATAAACCGGCAATCGCCCGCGCATAAAAAGCACCATCATATTGTGGCTGCCAATATCGATCAGTCGGTATTGTTTGCCACCCTCAGGGACCCGAAAACTTCACAGGGTTTTATTGACCGTTTTCTGGTAACCAGCGAAGCTTACCATGTGCCGGCCATTGTGGTGTTCAACAAAGCCGATCTGTACAAAAGCAAAGAGCAGGAAAGATATGCCATGCTTAAGGAGATGTACGCGGTTATAGGCTACCGTACAGTATTGATGTCGGTTAAAACCAATGAAGGCGTTGATGAATTAAAGAGCGTACTGGAAAATAAAATAACCCTCATGAGCGGTCACTCCGGCGTGGGGAAATCTTCTTTTATCAATACCATTTTTCCCGAGCTTAAATTAAAAACACAGGACGTAAGCGGCTGGAGCGGCAAGGGTATGCACACTACTACATTTGCAGAAATGTTCGACCTGCCCGCACCAACCGGTGGCCGGGTTATAGATACGCCGGGTATGCGCGAATTTGGTTTGGTTGATATTTCCCGGCAGGAACTCTCTCATTATTATCCTGAAATGGCCCGCGTGCTCAACGACTGCCAGTTCAATAATTGTTTACACATAAATGAACCGGGCTGCGCGGTAAAAGACGGGGTTGTCAATGGAACCATTCATGAAGAGCGCTATGTAAGCTACTACAACATACTGGAGTCAATTGACGAGAAAAACTATTAAATATCGAATGTCGAATGTCAAAAAACATTCGCCTTCGTTACATCTTTGGATAGTTGGAAATTAAAGAGGAAGGATATTGGAGAAGGTATTCAACATTCGTTATTCAGCATTGATAAACTTCCTGGCTTTGTTAACCAGTAGTTTTGTTTCAAGAAATTTGGCCACTTCAATGACAGCGTCATTGTCCTTGCGGGCAGCTTCCCTAGATTTGTAGGGATAAATTGAAATGCCGGTGTAAATGTTGTAATACAGTGAAAGTAGATGTCCCCTGTACGTAAAGTTCCAGGTGAGCGTATCGAAATCGTCCTGCTTGTTGGTGAACCGGATCTTGAGTTCATCCAATAAAATATTGGCGACCTCATAAAAGCGCTTCAATCCGCAGTCATCATCGATAATGGCTTCAGTGCAGCCAAGATCTGTGCGTAGAGTCAGGCTCATAAAGTACGGTTTAGATTATGAAAAGGTTGAACCGGGGTTCAACCGGGTATTCAGGGACTACGCTTTGAACTTTCTGGCTTTAGGCACTTTTTCTCCACTCAGGATCCGTTCAGCTCCTACGTTTTTGCCATTACTGGGGCAACCAGTTTTGCGGCTGCACGAACTTCCACCTAAAACATAGGCTACTACAATTGCTAAAAACAGAAAAATTCTAATTGATTTCATATACTGCTTTTCTTAGGATAAAACGCTCTTAAATTTAGGAATATTATGCCACAATTGCAATAGGTAGAACCAATTATTCGGTTACCTGATCACGGAACCAATCGGCATATTTTATATAATTGTTGGCAATACGGTCAATTTCGCCATGAACCTGGGTAATTACAATGTCTTTCACCTTTTTTGCAGGTACGCCCGCAAAAATAGTTCCCGGCGGAACAATGGTTTCTTCCAGCACCACGGCGCCGGCTGCAATAATGGAATTGCTGCCAATATGTGCCCGGTCCATGATAATGGCGCCCATACCTATCAGTACGTTATCGTCAACCGTACAGCCATGTACAATGGCGTTATGCCCGATTGACACATTGTTGCCAATAATTGTTTGGGTGCGTTTATAGGTACAGTGAATAATGGCCCCGTCCTGCACATTTACTTTATTTCCCATACGAATGGCGTTTACATCGCCTCGTACCACTGCATTGAACCAAACACTGCAGTCATCGCCCATTTCAACATTGCCAACGATGGTAGCATTAGGAGCAATAAATATATTACTTCCAAATTTGGGGTAAACCCCTTCAACGTGTAAGATTACTGGCATAGTAGTTAGGTTTTAAAGAGTCTGAGCAACAAATATCCTAATAATTCGCATGCAAGTCGTGAAAAGTAAAAACGGCCAATGACATTATGGGAACCGAAATTCCCCCTTTAGGGGGTTAGGGGTATCTTTGCCGGGATTATGAATAAACGCGAATTATTTCTCCGGCACGTAGCCCAAACTTCCCCCGCTCCGTTGGCGCTGGAGATCGTGAAAGCAAAGGGAAGCACATTGGTTGATGCTGCCGGCAAAAAATACCTTGACCTCATTGCCGGTATCAGTGTGTGCAATGTTGGCCACCGGCATCCAAAGGTGGTAAAAGCCATCAAAAAACAGGTTGACGACTATATGCACCTGTTGGTATATGGCGAAATGATTGAAACACCCCAGGTGCAATATGCCAAATGGCTAACCGATTATTTGCCGCCCTCGCTGAATTCGGTATATTTTACCAATTCCGGGGCGGAAGCCACCGAAGGGGCTATGAAACTGGCCAAACGGGTCACCAACCGCACGCAGATCATTGCCTTCAATAAAAGCTACCACGGTTCAACCCAGGGCGCTTTAAGCATTATGGGCGACGAATACTGGCGCAATGCCTTCAGGCCCCTGTTACCTGATGTATTGCACCTGGAGTACGACGTTTTTGAATCGCTGAACGAAATAACTACCCAAACAGCCTGCGTGTTTGCCGAAACCATTCAGGCCGAACGCGGGGTGGTGGCGCCCTCCCCCCAATGGATGGCGGCCCTGGAAAAGAAATGTAAGGAAACCGGCACTTTATTGGTACTGGATGAAATCCAGGCCGGCTTTGGCCGAACCGGAACCCTGTGGGGGTTTGAACAGTTTAACGTGGTGCCCGATATTGTTTTAATGGGAAAGGCCCTGGGCGGCGGCATGCCCCTGGGTGCTTTTGTGGCCGATAAAAAGCTCATGGAGGCTTTTACCGAAAACCCGGTTTTGGGCCATATTACCACCTTTGGCGGCCACCCGGTTTGCTGTGCAGCCGGACTGGCGGCATTAAAAGTGCTGTTGAAGGAAGAAATAGTAGGGCAGGTAGCCCATAAAGCGGCGTTGTTTGTTGAAATGTTGCAACACCCGTTAATTAAAAAGGTACGGGCCAACGGGCTGCTGATCGCCGTTGAATTTGAAAGTTTCGATATAAATAAAAGAGTGATCGATGGCTGTTTGCAGCAGGGCATTCTGACCGACTGGTTCCTGTTTGCCCCTGAATGTATGCGGGTTGCCCCGCCGCTTACCATTTCGGCCAAAGAAATAAAAAAGGCTGTCAGAACGATCCTGCAGGTGCTGGATGCGGTGCAATAGCCGGTTTTTTGATTGTTAATAAGCAGGCAATTAGGTATATATCAATTATATACCTTTAAATTTGCGCAGTTGTTTGATATAGGTGGGGATGGATTGATCTTTATTTCATCACTTCAAAAATAGTTTATGCGTAAAATTGGTCTTATTCCTTTTCTGTTTTTAGGCATGGTTGCTTGTAACGATAGCGGTTCAAAAACAGGAGAAACTGCTACTGATACTACTGCAGCTGCCTCTGCTTCTATGGATACTACACACAAAGCGACTGATACTGTTGCTTCAGTACCAGCGGTGCCCGAAATTCCCGCCGGCGCCAAAGTATTTTTCAAGAACCTGAAAAATGGTCAGAAAATTAAATCTCCGTTTAAAGTACAAATGGGTGTATCAGGTATTGCACTGGATTCAGCCGGTGTTATAAAACCTGCTTCTGGGCACCACCATATTTTGATCGATAATGGTGATTCTCTGGCTTTGGGAACTGTTGTACCTAAAGATTCTACTCACCTGCATTTTGGTAATGCTCAAAAAGAAGCAGAACTGAAATTAACACCTGGTGAACACAAGCTTACGCTGCAGTATGCCGATGGTATCCATCGTTCATACGGTGGTAAACTGGCTTCATCAGTTACAGTAACTGTACAGTAATAACGTATACGTAAGAAATAATTTAGCCGGCAGCATTTTAAGCTGCCGGCTTTTTTATTATGGTATAAAAGATAAAAAAGGAGTACTCAATCGGTTGAGTAGATTAAATCCAATTTAAAGTGTCTTTTTTACACACAATCTGTGTTGCTGAATATGGTGTTTGGGATGACTTATTTGTTAAAATACTGCTGCTCGTCTAAAAAATTATTTATTTAAAAAACTGTATAATACTTTTGACGAAGTTAAACAAGGTCTATGCAATAGCTTTGAGGGCATGACCTGCGGGGCGATTTTCTAATCGCCCTTTTTTATTTATGTAGAATGGTCAATCTTTCCTGCGTTTCAGTTGATTAGAATCAATATGATAAATTTTTTTCATTTCTTTTTAGTACCAACCTGTCGTTTTACTGTTTTAATTAGTGATAGTCCGTTACTGATCCGGCAAATTGAAATTTCCCCTGAATTTCAATCGGGCATTAGCAAATTATCGTAGTTCTTTTTCTTTGTGAAGTATCGCAAATTACACTTTACCAGGAGCCGTTTCTACGGCACCTGTTTTTTTAATCCTGTGCGCCTTGAGCGTAGTCGAAGGATCGAAGAACAATCACCTCTAAATAAAAAAATCCCGACCGAAGTCGGGATCATTATTATTATTTCTTAGCTGTATTTATACTCACCATTTACTACTCACAACTCACCATTAGAATTGCAGTCTGAAACTTCCAAACACGCCAAAACGTTGAGAGGCTGCTTCGGGCAGGGGTTGAGGTAATACCCGCCACACAAAATCAAACCGCAACACTTTAAAGATATTATCTACACCAGTACCAATTTCCATGTATGTTTTTCCATCCAGTGATTGAAAGGTATATGTAGAGCCGGCA
>NZ_JBJMLX010000331.1:0-3311 GCF_045805085.1 Niastella sp. | reverse complement strand
TTTTGCCTTTTGCCTTTTGCCTTTTGCCTTTTGCCTTTTGCCTTTTGCCTTTTGCCTTTTGCCTTTTGCCTTTTGCCTTTTGCCTTTTGCCTTTTGCCTTTTGCCTTCTGCCTTTTGCCTTTCTAAAACCACCTAAAGTAAGGCCGGCTGGTAAAGGGCGAAAAATGCCAGGGTATGGATAGAAAAATAATCAGCAATGCAATGGTAAACCAAATGGCCATTGTTTTGAACTTTTGCTGATCGGTGGTTTTTCTTTTGGTCTTTACAGAGCCAATGGTCAGCAGCACGATGGCAATCACCATCATAGTAATATGCTCCATACCAAAGAACCGGATCTCCCGCTGATGCACCGCCTCTTTAAAATAATTCAAAAAATACCGTACCACCGGGCTGATGAAATACAGGCTAATGCCTATTACCAATTGAATATGGGCGCTGGTTACCGCTACCATGCGGGTCCTGTTATCTATTTTTAAAAATGGCTTATTGCCTAACCAACCACTGTATGCCCGTACAATGGCAACCAGTAAACTAATTAAAACCAGCCAGCGAACCAGGGAATGTAGAATTAATAATGATTGATACATGCTACTGTGTTTTCAATGCCCAACTTTACTTAATACGTTGTTTTGAGGGTAATATCGATAAATTTGTACAACTACAATCAGCTAAATATTGTTCAATGGTCCTGAATTGCTTTGCCGGAAAGTCATACTTCATCTGTACAGGAATACTGTCCCTCTTCTTTTCATTGACGGGTTACTCGCAGGCGCAACATATAGATGGGCACTCACCTTACCCCGACACTTCCTATACCACCTGGAGCGCATTTGTAAATACCCGCAAAACCAATCCGGAGACCCAGATCGTGCCGGAACTGAAATCAGATAAAATAGCCGGGAAAAGAACTATCGTGTACCGGAATATGGGCGACAAGATCATCTTATGCTACGACGTCTTTTCACCCGCTGGTAAATCTGCCGTAAAACGACCCGCTATTGTAATCATTCATGGTGGTGGCTGGCGTTCGGGCAACCGTACCCAACACTATCCCCTCGCTCAGCATCTGGCAGCACGGGGTTATGTTTGCATTACCCCAGGTTACCGGTTGTCGACCGAAGCTCAATATCCGGCAGCCATATACGATCTGAAACAGGCTTTACGCCAGGTCGTTTACCATGCCGATCAATACAACATTGACACCAATAAAATTGCCGTACTGGGCTTTTCGGCCGGCGGTGAGCTGGCAGCTTTTCTCGCTACCACGGCAGGTGATCCAACGTTTGAAGGTAACATCTATAAAAAGGAATCCAAATCGGCCCCCATACATGCCCTGGTAGATATTGACGGCACGCTGTCCTTTACCCATCCCGAAACCGGGGAAGGCGACGATAGTAAAAAGATCTCTGCCGCCACCTATTGGTTAGGCTATTCTAAAAAAGACAGCCTGGCTTTATGGAATGAAGCGTCGCCGCTCACTCATGTTGGCCCACATACGCCACCTACCCTGTTCATCAACAGCGGCGTGGCCCGAATGCATGCCGGCCGCGAAGATTTTATTAAAGTGCTGAACCAATACAACATCTACGCTGAAGTAAAGACCTTTGAGAATGCCCCACATTCATTCTGTTTGTTCGATCCCTGGTTTAAGCCAACCGTAAACTATATTGATGATTTTTTAAAACGCGTATTTAAATAATGAAACAGCTTGCCTCCCTGCTTGCCCTTTCCTTTATGGGCCTCACCACATTACAGGCACAAACCGCCAATCCGCAACAGTACAAATATGATTTCACCGTGGCCAAAGATGGAACCGGCGATTACAAATACATCCAGGACGCCATCGACGCTATGCGGGTTTATCCCCTGGCGCCTATTACACTTTATATAAAGAATGGTGTATACAATGAAAAAATTGAACTCCCTGCCACCAATACCGATGTAACGTTTATTGGGGAAAGCGTTGACAAAACCATTATCGTTTTCAACGATTATTCAGGCCGCGGCAGGCTGACCACCTTCACTTCTTATACTGCAAAGATCTGCGGCAACCGTTTCCGGGCCGAGAACATTACTTTTTCCAACACTGCCGGTCCTGTAGGGCAGGCAGTGGCCCTGCATGTAGAAGCTGACAATGCGATGTTTATAAACTGTCGTTTCCTCGGCAACCAGGATACCATTTTTACCGGGGGAGAAACATCCCGCCAACTGTTTGTAAACTGCTACATCGAGGGAACCACCGATTTCATTTTCGGACCAGCCACTGTTGTTTTTCAGGGTTGTGAGATCCACAGCAAAACCAATTCATTTGTTACAGCCGCCAGCACTACCCATGGTAAGAAATTCGGGTATGTGTTTCTGGATTGTAAACTCACGGCAGACGATAGCGTAAAAAAAGTATTTCTGGGCCGGCCCTGGCGGGCGAATGCAAAAACAGTCTACCTGCGGTGCACCATGGGCAATCATATTGTTCCTGAAGGCTGGAACAATTGGAGCAACCCCGCCAATGAACAAACTACGTTTTATGCGGAATACAGGAACAGCGGCCCCGGGGCCGGGATCGCCAACCGCGCCAAATGGAGCCACCAGCTTACCGATAAAGAGGCCGCCAATTATACCCTGAACACTATTTTCAACAACGAGGGATCGGCCTTACCGGTAAATACCAAATGGTACCAGGAGCGGGGAACGAGGGCCTTCCAATGGCCTGCAAAATAACTACCCCCACTATGGATGGCACGCTTTGTTATGATAATTATTGCCTGAACACTAAAATCATAACATATGCAAAAGATCACGCCTTTCTTATGGTTTAACGACAATGCCGAAGAAGCAGTTAAACTGTATACTTCTATTTTCAAAAACTCAAAAATAAAAACGGTTACCCACTACACAGAGGCGGGTCCCGGCCCTAAGGGCAGCGTAATGACCATTTGCTTTGAACTGGATGGCAGCGAGTTCCTCGCATTGAACGGTGGCCCGGATTTCAAATTCACTGAGGCCATTTCATTCGTAGTGAATACGAACAGCCAGGAGGAACTGGATAACTTGTGGAACAAATTGATCGCCGATGGCGGACAACCCAGTCATTGCGGCTGGTTAAAAGACAAGTTCGGTTTATCATGGCAGATTGTTCCTTCCCGGTTAGGCGAGTGGTTAAGCGGGGATGGCAGGAAAGTCAAAAAAATGCAGGAGGTCCTGTTTAAAATGGACAAGCTTGACATTGCTACTTTGGAAAAAGCATATGAGGAGGCCTGATTTGATGGGGTACCAGTTCCCCAGTTTAACTTATCATTCTACAGTTAGGTTCT
>NZ_JBJMLX010000330.1:0-3570 GCF_045805085.1 Niastella sp. | reverse complement strand
TGACCAGATCACTTGCTGCCAAATTGGTACCAGATCCCGTATCGGCGTTGAACAAAATAATTAAAATGGATAATACCCTTTATACCGTTACCGGGGTTATTGATGATGTGCCAGACAATTCACACTTTAGTTTCAAGGCTATACGTTCCTTTCCGTCCGATTTCAGATCCGATTGGGGCAGGCAGGAACACTATACCTATATTCTTCTGAAAAAGAATGCAGACGTTAACCGGCTTCGCGCCAAGCTGCCTGCTTTTGTGATAAAATATCTTACTATCAATGCGGTAAATATCCATTTCACATTAGAACTGCAACCCCTAACGGCTATTCATTTACAATCGCACCTGGCATACGAATTAAGCGACAATCACGATATAAAATACACCTACGTGATCTCGATCGTAGGCTTGCTGGTACTCCTTATCGCCCTTATAAATTATATCAATATTACAACAGCCCGCGCCTCCATCCGTTTGCGGGAAGTGGCGGTTAGAAAGATCGTCGGTTCAAACGGAAAAAACCTGGTTGGACTTTTTCTTACTGAATCGTTCATTACCATACTTTGTGCCGCCAGCATCAGCCTGGTACTGGTAATGCTAACCATGCCCCTGTTCAATTATGTTACCGGCAAACAATTATCCATCTGGCAATTCGGTGTAGCACGTACGGTATTGTTCATATTGACATTCTGTCTTATTACCGGTTTTATTGGCGGTTGGTACCCGGCCTTTTTTCTGTCAAAATTCAAAACAATCCCGGCTTTGAAAAACCAGCTGGGCGATGTAAAAGGACAAAGCATCTTCCGCAAATCACTCGTATTATTTCAGTTTGCCATAACGGTGGTGATGATCACTACCTCGCTGATCATTTATTTGCAGTTGAATTTTATGGTGAATACCGATCTTGGGTTCAATAAAAAACAATTACTCACTTTTCATCTCGATTCAAGAATCGTGCGTACCCAGGTAGAAACGCTTCGTTCAGCCTTATTACAAAACCCCATGATAAAAGCCGTTGCTTCGGCAAGCAATCCTATAGGAAATAATAATATTGGCATGACGGATTACAGCGTTGAAAAGAATGGGGTATTTGACGAACATAGTAACCTGGCATATATACTGAATATCGATCCCGATTTTATTCCGGCCATGCAGATCAAATTACTGGAAGGACGTAATTTCTCAAAGCAGATAGCATCCGACACCCAGGCTGTAATGGTGAATGAAGCCTTCGTTAAAAAACAAGGTTGGGCATCTGCTATGGGTAAACGAGTTTCAAGAGGTAAAGATTCAACGGGCAAATTATTTATTGCCAATATCATTGGAGTGGTAAAGGATTTTCATATTTATTCCCTGCAGCACCAGATAGGGCCTATGGTAATGGAACTGCCTGGTCAGGTGTACGACCGGGATAATATCTACGTAAGAATAGATGACCGCAATTCTGCTCCATCCATAAAATATATCGAGAGCACGTTCAGAAAATTCGACGCTGCCTCCCCCTTTGAATATCATTTCCTCGATAAAAATTTTTCCGCGCAATACGAGGCTGAACAAAAACAGGGAAAGGTATTATTAGGGTTTACCATTCTTACCATTGTTATTTCCTGTTTGGGTTTATTTGGGTTAATCACTTTTACGGTTGGAAAACGGGTGAAGGAAATTGGCATCCGCAAAGTATTGGGAGCAAGTGTAAAAAACATGGTTTTACTGCTGACCAAAAGCTTATTACAAGTGGTGCTTATTTCCCTGCTGCTGGCAGTACCGGTATCATGGCTTATATCAAATAAATGGCTCGAAGATTTTGCCTACCGCATTCAATTGCAGTGGTGGATGTTTGCCCTCGCAGGAATTATTTCCCTCCTCATAGCCTTTGCTACGTTAAGTGTGCAGGCAATAAAAGCAGCGTTGGCCAATCCTGTGCAAAGTTTGAGAACAGAATAAAATACTGGGCAGTCAATTCACGCGTTGAGAGCTTTTTAGTTTCGAGGGTGATACAGTAAATAATATAATTTAATTGCCTCAGTCCTGGCCGAAAGGTTGGGACTTATTTTTTATTGATCATGATTCGAAATAATAAACAGTAAGCGCATAAACTGCAGGTATGGGGTAAGATAAAACCCACTGACTTTGCCAATGAGTTTGCGGCGGTTTATAATGCACAGCAATAATAAAAAATAAGTCCCCCCGATACCTCAGGGGGACTCTTCCATTAAAACCACACTTATTCAAAGTGAAACTTCTTTGATGAAATCTTCGTTTGATAATTGCTTAACAACCGTTGACACTTCCTTCAAAGCAAAGGCGCCATCAGGAACCGTGGCAAACGTATGGAACAAAATACAGTATTATCACCTGCCAGCGCACCGTTAAAAGACCGTATTTTTGCTGATGTTAATCATATTTTTTATTACATTTGTCCGCAAGGAAATGGTGTCTTCCTACTTAACCGTTCCAACCAGGAACTGATGGCGCCTACAAATACATAATGGCTTCTGGCCCTATAAAACTATTTGTAGGATGATTAAAAAACTCAACAATCGCTTCGAACATCTCTCTATTGTAAATCACCTGCTTCGCTGGACGTTGCTGACCATCCCGGTTTCTTTTATTGTGGGCTCATTGGTGGCTTTGTTTTTATGGCTGCTTGAAAAAGCTACTGAAATACGCTGGCAGCATGGCTGGCTGTTGTATTTACTCCCGCTTGCCGGCATGCTGATCTATGCGGTGTACAAATACCTCGGTAAAAATGCGGAAGCCGGCAATAACCTCATTATGGAGGAAATTCATGAACCGGGTGGTGGTGTTCCCAGTCGTATGACCCCTTTAGTGCTGGGCACTACTATTATCACGCATTTATTTGGTGGGTCTGCAGGACGGGAAGGGACTGCCGTACAAATGGGCGGCAGTATGGCTGCGCTGTTGGGCCGCTGGTTCAAATTAAATCAGCAAGACCTAAGCATTCTGTTAATGTGCGGTATATCGGCAGGCTTTGGCGCCGTGTTTGGCACCCCGGTTACAGGAGCGTTGTTTGCATTGGAAGTGCTTACTATTGGCCGCATAAATTACAAGGCCCTCCTGCCCTGCTTTATGGCCAGTGTGCTGGCCGATTTTACCTGTTCGGCCTATGGCATTCATCACACCGCTTATCACATCACTTTCAAATCAGTTGCCGCCAGCAATATATCCTTTTTGCATTTTGATTATTTACTCCTGGCAAAAGTGATCCTCGCGGGGCTATTCTTCGGACTGGCAGGTTATTTTTTTTCTGAATTATCCCATACGATCAAAAACTACAGCAATCGCTTTATAAAGATCAAATGGCTGATCCCGGTAATTGGTGGTATTATTATAATCGGTCTAACATTCGCGTTGGGCACCAGGGATTATCTCGGGTTGGGTGTTACCAATCCCGATCCCCATGGCGTTTCTATTTCTATTGTATCCGCATTCACGTCCGGTGGCGCCACCTGGTTTAGCTGGTTTTGGAAAATATTATTCACAGCTATCACGCTTGGGATGGGTTTTAAAGGCGGAGAAGTAACACCGCTGTTCTTTATCGGCGCTACAT